>JAPUEP010000207.1 GCA_027492515.1 Hyphomonadaceae bacterium | reverse complement strand
CGCGCCGAAAACAAACCAACAACGCGCCCAAGAACCCCTGGTTCGTTTTTAACAACCACCGCCAAAGTAGTGCGTTTTATGGTTTCGGTTGTGTCGGGTATAAAATATGCTGAATTTGGTTGGGACATGTTAACTCCGAGATAATAATCCTAATTTTGTGGTGCTTTTTCAATTTTTGCGATATGCTTGCTAACTACAATATTTACGTCTTCACTTTTGACTTGTTTGCATGGAACACCATAGTCTAAATGGCACCTGAATTCATAAATCATGTCATTAGGGCATGATTTGTTGAAATTATAGAAACTAACTTTGCCATTTTCACGAATATATGCTTTGAATATTGGCGGGTGTATACAAAATTCATTTTCATTGGGTTTTGAATTTGCGGCAAGTTTTAATTCTTCAATATATTTGGGCAAATTATTTTCTATATTGAATGCAGGCTTTATATACTGCCTTGCGCGAAAAACATCTTGATAATTATTTTCCGCAGGAATGAGCGCGATAATTTGCGCAATAACACTATTATCTTTGTCATTACTTATAATCTTAGTTACACGATAATTATAATCAACGCCTTTGAAAGTTATAAAAATAATAGCATCGGGTAAGTTCGCACCCTCTTGCAAAGGTTCTATTTTTAAATCTTGAAGCACGCTTTGCGCCCATTTTTGGCTTTCGGCATTTTCGGCATTTGCAATGCGCGGAAGTATAACGCCAAAGAATAGCGAAATGGTCAACAATATAGATAGACTTATTCGTTTCATTGCGTCACCCTGACATTAATCTATCATAATTTATCATAAAGAACACGAACAAAAACTGCTTTGCCGTTTTCGTCACATTCCATAATTTCATTGGCAATTGTGCCATTTTCGCCTTTATAAATAAGGGAAATGGCCTTTTCATCTTTGCATGTATGCAAAAGTTCGAACTTAAGATTTGGGCGCAAAATAAAGGCGCGTTCAAAATATGGCCTTAGTTCAGATTTTTTGGTAAAAAACTTCTTCTCTCCATTGGTTGCGATGGCAACTTTTGGCGAATTAAATTCAAGTTCTTCTGCATAATGCGAAAGAATTCGTTCCAAATCGTGGGAATTCCAATCATCTATCCAGCTTTTTGCAAAATCATTCATGTACATTACACCTCACTCCCATCATCATTTTGATAGCGTTTTGGTAGTAATTCTTTGGGGTGCATCCATTTTGGATAGGTTGGTTTTTCACCTGTTGCCTGCATAAGGCGTTCGGGGTCAAGTTTTTGGGCGATTTGCGATACTAATTCACGCTTTGCATTAACTAAAAATTGACGCAAATCTTCGCATTTATCATGCTCTTTTAAGTCAAAACTCTTGAATGTGCGATAGGAATATAAAAGCGCATCAATCGCAACGGGTCGAAATCCGCGATAGGCCGCAGGGATTGTTTTATCCTCACTCCCATCTTTAAAATTCGGAATATACCAACGCCCAATATCAATTAGAATTGAAACTTCGGATAATAGATTTATGCGCCTATCTTCCAAACTTTCGGGCGTGTCGATTGAAATACGAAATGTATATTCAATCATTTCCTGCAAAATCCGCACACAATCAGCACCCCATTTGAGAAGGTCCGTATCCCGCTGCAACTTAATCGCCGCCTTAGAAATCATTTCTTGGCGCATCGCAACAAGAATTGACGCGATAATAGCAATCACGGAAACAATTAGGGCAAGGAGGGAAAGGAAGTTGTTGTCTAGGTTCATTTTTTTCTCATTTTTGACATGACTTGCCTGTCTCTATCTTACATACTAATTCATCAACTTGTGGTGCACCACATGTTTCAAGCTCGCCTTTTTTTACTTTACCATTAACTCTTACAATTGCGAAAAACGATGGGCCATCATTAAGACAAACATTGGCTTTAGGCACATCATTGTCGTTTAATTTATAATAGCCGCCATTATTCAAAATTCTATCGGTTTGCTTTATTAATTCACTTGCATCTTGCGATGAAAAACTTGGGGCAGTTACATCTTTAACATAGCGCCGACCAAACAATTGTCTTTTTAACCAATTTTTTTGAGGGAAATTTTTTAATACTCTTGCTTTGGCAGTGCTTTTTCCATCAATTTCTTCAACTTCTAGTTTGTAAACGTTTGAACTCCAAAAAAAAGTATTTGTATGAACAAGTAACAATGAATCAGAGAGGTTTTCACCTTCTTTAGGATATGAAATTTTATGCAAATCTAAAAAGGTGAACACATAATCTTCGCGCTCATTATTATTTTGATTTGCAACAGGTTTTGAAACGCACGCGCAAAGCCCAAACGCTAGAAATAGAAAATTGAAAACTGATTTTTTCATTCAAACTCTCTATTAACAAAAACCAAAATGCAAAGAAAAATCAAAAACCACGCTTTTTGATTTTTCTTTTCCGCTTAAACCCAACTTGCCGAGTGAGCGGCGAAGCCGCGAGGGTGGCAAGTTGAGAAATTATACTAGCTGCTTCCCCTTATCATCAATCGCCGTGCCTAAATCTCTGCCATCATCGCCAAGTAGCATTTCATTATGCGCGGCGCCTGATGGGATCATTGGGAAGCAGTTTTCGATTTTTGAGACGCGGCAATCAACCAAAACTGGGCCGTTATAATCAATCATTTTTTGGATTGTTGCATCCAATTCGCTTGGTTTATCACAACGCAAGCCAAGGCAGCCAAAGGCTTCGGCCATTTTTACGAAATCGGGTAAAGAATGGCTGTATGAATGTGAATAGCGTTCGCCATGCAATAATTGTTGCCATTGGCGCACCATGCCCATCCATTCATTGTTTAGGATAAAGATTTTAACCGGCAAATTATATTGAACCGCGCATGACATTTCCTGCATAGTCATCTGAACACTGGCATCGCCCGCAATATCAATAACTAATGCATCTTTGTGTGCCATTTGCACGCCAATTGCCGCAGGAAGACCATAGCCCATTGTTCCAAGGCCGCCTGATGTCATCCAGTGATGCGGCTCCTCAAAATGATAATGTTGTGCCGCCCACATTGGGTGAAGGCCAACTTCGGTGGTGATATAGGTTTTTTTGTCTTTGGTTAGTTCATACAAACGTTCAATTGCATATTGTGGGATAATCAAATCATCTTGATTGCGATAACCAAATGATTTGCGTTCGCGCCAAATGTTGATTTGTTTCCACCAATCATCAAGTTTTGGGCGTTTTGATTTATTTTTCGCCCATGATTTTAACAAAGCCTTGGTGGCAATTCCTGCATCGGCAACAATGCCAATATCAACACGAACATTTTTATTGATTGATGATGGTTCAATATCAATATGAATCTTCTTCGAATTTGGTGAAAACGCATCAAGACGACCAGTAACCCTATCATCAAAACGTGCACCAATACAAAGCATTACATCGCAATCATGCATCGCCAAATTAGCTTCGTATGAGCCATGCATTCCAAGCATTCCAAGCCAATTATCACCAGATGCAGGATATGCACCAAGCCCCATCAAGGTCGAAGTAATAGGGAAATTGGTTTCTTTTACAAATTCGCGCAAATATTCCGATGCCTTAACACCCGCGTTAATAATACCGCCGCCAGTATAAATTATTGGCTTTTTGGCATTTGCCAATAAATCAATTGCCATTTCAATTGCGGGCATGAATGGTTCGGTTTGCGGGTTATAATCAAACGGTAAATGCGCTTCATAACCTTTATAAGTGGTCTTTTTGAATTGAATATCTTTTGGAACGTCAATAACCACCGGCCCCGGACGACCCGATGTGGCGATATGGAAGGCCTCATGGATTACAAATTCAAGTTCTTCAACCGATTTTACAAGATAATTATGCTTTGCCGCAGAGCGTGTAATGCCCGTTGTATCACATTCTTGGAAGGCATCAGTGCCGATTAAATGGGTTGGCACTTGGCCTGTAAAGCAAACCATTGGAATTGAATCAAGCAATGCATCAACAATGCCAGTTACGGCATTGGTTGCACCAGGGCCCGAAGTTACCAAAACCACGCCGCATTTACCTGTAGAGCGTGCATAGCCTTCTGCCATATGACTTGCGCCCTGTTCATGGCGCACAAGAACATGTTCAATGTCATTTTGACCATAAAGCGCATCATAAATTGGCAGCACTGCGCCACCTGGATAACCGAAAATAGTGTCCACACCTTCGGCCTTCAAAGCATTTACAAGAATTTCGGCCCCCGACATTTCATTGCCAATCAAATGTTCGGTTTTATCTTTCGCTTTTGACATAATATCCTCTTTACTTACGCTTTATATTCGAATTTTCGCTATTGTGATTAATAAAAAAGGGGCTTTACAAAAGCCCCCAATGTCCCGCACATCCTTGAAATCTGCTTTCAAGGATATGTGCAAAGCACGACCACAATGTTATTCAACGAATTATTCATGGCAAAAGCAATATATTTGCGCGCGCCGTGCGTCAAGTGCCTAATTTGGGTAAAATTCACCTATTTTCACCATTTTTGGAAAAATTGCACCAAAGTCGATGGTTAAAATTACTTTTAACATATTTTAGCCATAAAAGCGGTTAAATTTAATTTGCATATGTTATAGATATTCAAATATCTGCTTTTTGAATGGGTTGTATTTATGAAAAAATATTTCGCGCTAATATTATTTGCTATCTTTTCCTTTTATAATTGCGCCTTTGCAGATGAAGCA
Source organism: Hyphomonadaceae bacterium (assembly GCA_027492515.1). Taxonomy (GTDB): domain Bacteria; phylum Pseudomonadota; class Alphaproteobacteria; order Caulobacterales; family Aquidulcibacteraceae; genus Pseudaquidulcibacter. The sequence goes on along the minus strand of JAPUEP010000207.1, from coordinate 3,089 downwards.
AAAAAAAGCGTAAAAACACAAGCCCCTATTCCCGTCACCCAAGATTACGCGCGGCAAAAACAACCACAAAAAGAAAACATACCTTTAGATTATAATCCAAACGCAGATTATTATTCAAGAATACATTCTAAAGATGAGAATATAAAAAAATGCGACAATAAGGATGCAGAGGCATGTTATTTACTTGTTGGATTTTATCTTAATTATTTTGAAGATTTAGATCATATTGCTAAATCAATAAAATACCTAAACCTTGCATGTGAGTATAATAATTTCACATCCTGTAATGAATTAGGAATTTTTCACGAGAAGAGCGCGAGTGAAAAAGACAATATAAAAAATGCAATTCAATTTTACGAAAAATCATGCAATGGCAAGTTTAATGATGCCTGTTATAATCTGGCAAGGCTTTATACTAGTTCAGAACAAATAGGCATTAATTACAACAAAGCATTACAAATCTATCAAAAAAGTTGCGATAATTATCATGGAATATCATGCAATAATCTTGGCGCATTTTATACAAAAGGCCTTGGCACAAAAGCAGATGATTCTATAGCAGCTAAATATTATTTCAGAGCTTGCAGTCTAAATGTTGGGGCGGGTTGTTATAATGTTGGTATGGCATATTATAAAGCCAAAGGGCTTGAAAAAGATGTACCCAAAGCGCTTAGTTTTTTAAAAGATGGCTGCAAATTAAAAGATGCGCAATCATGTTATATGAACGCCTATATTTCAGACACTGAAATTAAAGGCGAAAAAAATTACAACGAAATAAATGATAATTATTTGAAAGGTTGCGAATTTGGTTTTGCACCATCTTGCAACGATATTGCAAATTATTATGTAAAAGGTCTTGGTGTTGAAAAAAGCGATGAAATCGCCTTCAAACTATATAATGCATCATGCAAACTTAATGATGAATCTGGCTGTTATAATCGTGGTGTTTCATATCAACACGGATTAGGAATTGAAAAAAATTTAGATAATGCAATTAAAGATTATGTGTTTTCATGTGATAAAAACTTTGCTTATGCCTGCCTTAATCTTGGGCTTATCCAAATTAAAAAAAATGACATGGCAACTGGCAAAAGCCTAATATATAAAGCTTTATTATTAAAACCTGATAATGAGGCGATAATTAATAGCGCAAAAGAATTTGGTATTAAAAACTAAAATTTAGCAAGAATATCCTTTGGGTTTTCAAACTTATCCCAATCGGCGGCGCGATTATTAAGCCATGTATATTGGCGTTTGGCATATTGGCGGGTTTGGGTTATGGCGCGGGCGATTGCGCCGTCGCGGGAAATTTTATGTTCAAAAAACTCAATTAGATTTGGCACGCCAAGCGCCTTCATAGCGGGTAAATCATCGGGCAAATTACGCGCATAAAGGGCACGTATTTCATCAAGGCCGCCATTTGTGACCATTGCGTTAAACCTTGCCTCTATTTTCGCATAGACGGCTTCGCGCGGCGGCATAAGGCCAAAACCTTGCCATGTGCCCGCCTTTAAAATTGGCGGTTGTTCTTCTTTATGCCAATCAGAAATTGTGCGCCCTGTTGCGTCATAAACTTCCAATGCGCGCGCGATACGGACAGTATCATTGCCTTCGATGCGCGAAGCGGCTTCTTTATCAACTTTTTTAAGGCGATTATATTGCCCATATCTATCAGTTTCGACCAATTTGCGCGTCGCGGCACGAATTTCAGGTGGTACAGGCGGGGTTTCAACCATACCTTTAGTAAGCGCATGGGCATAAAGGCCAGTGCCGCCAACTAAAACCGCGCGTTTTCCATTGGCGTTGACTTCGTCAATTTTCGCCTTGGCTTCTTGAATATATTGCCCCGTTGAATAGGCATGGGCCGCATCAATATGTAAAAACAAATGATGTTTTATCCCCCCTTGCTCTTGCAAAGTGGGGGCAGCAGAAAGTATAGGCAAGTCTTTATAAACCTGCATTGAATCCATATTGATTATTTCAGCATTGATTTTGCGTGCAATTTCAACTGCTAATGCGGATTTGCCAGACGCCGTAGGGCCTAAAATTATGATTGTGCTTAACATTTGACTTGCTTGTAGCAAATAATACGCTAAATCCAAAATGAATAGACAGTAGAAAAAAACTTACAATAAAATGCCAAACAGAAAACATCTTGTAATCGCCTCCCATACTGGCGCAGAAACACTTGGTTTAGCGCTTGAACTTGTTAAAAAGCTTGATCCAAATTGCACTGTGCGTGAAATTGCGCGCAACAAAGCTTTGCATATTTTGCATGAATTGGGTGATGGGGCGAAAACTGCATTGTTTGAAAAGTTTGATGCGTTAAAACTTGATTATTCAAATATCGAACCAAAAATTAAAAATCTTTTGATTGCTGATATGGATTCTACAATTATCAATTGCGAATGCCTTGATGAACTTGCTGACTTTGCGGGGGTTAAAGAACAAGTTTCGGCAATTACCGAACGCGCAATGGCGGGTGAATTGGATTTTGAAGGCGCATTAAAAGAGCGTGTAATGATGCTTAAAGGGCTTTCAAAATCTGCGATGCAAAAATGCTATGATGAGCGCGTGAAACTTAATGAAGGCGCAATTGAAATGATTTCTGGCCTTAAGGAAAATGGGGCATATTGCGCGCTTGTTTCGGGTGGTTTTAAGTTTTTCACTTCAAAAATTCGCGAACTTGTTGGCTTTCATGAAGATAATTCAAATGAATTTATCTATTCAAAAGATGAATTAAGCGGCAAGGTTAAAATGCCAATTTTGGGCAAAGAAGCAAAATTAGAACGCCTTCAAAACCTTTGCAAAGAAAATGATATCGCCCTTGAAGATTGTATCGCAATTGGCGATGGCGCAAATGATTTAATGATGATTGAAGCCGCCGGCCTTGGTATCGCCTATATGGCAAAACCAATAGTAGCAGCCCGCGCCCCTGCCCGCATTAATTCGGGTAATTTGGAAAGTGTATTGCTGTTTTGCGGGATTGGTTAGAAATTTAGGCCTTTTCAGGCGCAGACTTTTTGGGGGCATATAAAAACACATATAAAAGCCATTAAATCGACATTAAAATCACAATGCGCATTGTG
>JAPUEP010000206.1 GCA_027492515.1 Hyphomonadaceae bacterium | reverse complement strand
CCATGGTCACTTTTTAAAACCGATTTGGAACAATCGGCACTTGGTGTGCGTGTTGGCCTTAATCTTTGTGCATTATTCGCGATTGCGGCAATCCCATTCATCCCTGAAACGGCAAACAAAGTTTTGGATGCATTAGGTGTTCCAAATGAAAACCGCAATTGGTGGCATGGCGCAGGCATAGAAGTATTTGACGCCCTTCCACACGGCCTTAAAATCAACGCACCTGATTTATTATTCCAAAAAATTGAGGATGCAACTGTGGCTGAATGGGCGGAAAAGTTTGGCGGGGCTTAATATTCTGCGATTGATTTTGTAGTTTTATAAATCATTTTACCACGAACTAATCTGCCATTAATGGTGGTTAATTTATTGCCTTCTAAATATTCATGCCAGCTTGCAACAAGCGTAAGTTTGCCATTTATATATTTATAAGTTTCAGATGAATGGTCGCAGCAGCCGTCACGAAATGCGGTCATTATTGTCTTTTTCTTTTTATCGACAAATAATTGTGTGAAATCCGAAAGCTTTTGATCATAGATAAATTTGCCAGTTTTGGGATTATAAATCCAAATATTTTCTGTGCTATTGGGGCCTGCGCCGCCTGACATTCGAAATAGTGAAATGTCTTTATAGCCATCAAAATTTATATCGACCAAATGAATTGCATCATTCGGCTTATCAAATGCAAGCTCGCTCTCAATATTATAAAATGATTGAACAGTTTTGCCTGTTTTTGCATCAATAATTTTTAATGCATTTGCCGTAACGCCTTCATCAATTGCAATTTTGAATTTGAACTTATTGGTTCGCGCTTTTTGTTCAATCCATTCACCTTTTATAAGGTCATCGCGCAAGATTTTGTAATTTTTTGAACTTCCATCAGGTGAAAAATAATCAACATCTATAAAATTATCATTCATCTGTCTTAAAGCCACGAATGAATTTGCTTTGATTATATCTTTATCTTTAAAACCTGCCGATAAATATACCTTTGTGTCTTTTGATAGATATATAATATCTTTATATTTTTGAAGTGAAACTGGCCTAAAACTATCGCTATAATGAATTATGGTTTCGTTATTTATATAATAACCATAGGCTTCTTTGGCGCAAACACCGCTTACGGCACAGACGCCAACTTCTTCGGGTGTTGGTTTTCTTTTAGCTTCGACAAGGGTTCCATTTTCTTCCTTTTTCACATCGGGAAAACTAAACATAAAACCTATATTTGTGTGCTGAAACTGTGCATCATTACTGCCGATTGAGGTTCGGCAAAATGGCATATCGTCTGAATAATAATTCCAATTTGGTGTGGCATAGGCGCGGCAAAAAGCATGGTTTTGATTTCTATCTTGTTCAAAACTATCACCCGTAATGAAAAGGATTTTATTCATCTGCCCATCATTTGCAATGATGGCATATTTTACGCCCGCTTCATTTGGAATTGCGCGTTCATATTTGTGCAAAATATGTTTTTGGGGCTCGTCAACAATTCGCGTTAAATCGCCTTTGGTTTCGAATAATTTATATTTTCCTGCTTCAAGCAAATTTTGTGCATTTGCATTTGTGCTTATTAGAGCGCCCAAAAGGCAATAAATTTTAAAATAACGCATTTCCCAACCTCAATTTCATATTCCACTTAATTTTGGCAAAAGCGAGGCAAAAATGCGTTTGTTGGTTTTAAAGCCTAGACATAGCAAGAAAACTTATTATCATTTAACAATAAGCAAAAAGCCAATTGGGGTAAAAATGAAAAAACTAATATTAGCTGCATCAATATTTTCTTTAATGCCTTTTATGGCGAATGCGCAAAATTCGGCGCCAATGGCTTTGCCGATTGTTGATACAATCCCTGCGGCAAAAGATATTAAATTTAACGGCACTATTTCATTAAATGTCGATGTAACCAATATTGATCAGGCGATTTTCAAAATTAATGAAACAATTCCCGTTCAAGCTGCGGGGCATATGGTTTTGCTTTTCCCAAAATGGCTTCCGGGGAATCATGGGCCGCGCGGTGGTATTGATAAATTGGCGGGTTTGAAAATCTATGCCAATGGCAAATTGCTTGAATGGACGCGCGATAAAGTTGATGTTTATGCCTTCCATATCGACGTTCCTGCGGGCGTAAATGAAATTAAGGCAGAGTTTCAATATCTTTCGCCAACCGATAAATCCCAAGGGCGCATGGAAGTAACCAACGAATTAATGAGCCTGCAGACTAATAGTATTTCGCTTTACCCTGCGGGTTATTATGTGCGCAATATTCCGATTTCAATGTCGGTAACATTGCCAAAAGGTTGGAAAGCTGCAACCGCACTTCGCCCCGCGTCCACAAATGGTGATACGATTAATTATCAAACCGTTCCTTATGATGTTTTCATTGATTCACCAATATTGGCGGGGCTTTATTCAAAATCTATTCCTTTGAGCGATAAAGTAACTTTGGATATTTTTGCAGATGCGCCAAAATATCTTGAATATAAGCCAGAGCAAATGGCATTGCACAAAAAACTGGTTGAACAGGCCGTAAAAACTTTTGGTGCGCAGCATTATGACCATTATAATTTCCTTTTCAGTCTTTCGGATAATTTAGGCGGCATTGGCCTTGAACATCATCGTTCGTCTGAAAATGGGGTTGCGGCGGGCTATTTCACCGATTGGGAAAATAGCCTTGGTTCACGCAATTTATTGCCGCATGAATATAGCCATTCATGGGATGGTAAATATCGCCGTGGCGCCGATTTATGGACACCTGATTATAGAACCCCAATGCAAAACTCATTACTTTGGGTTTATGAAGGGCAAACCCAATTTTGGGGCTATGTTTTGGGCGCGCGCTCTGGACTATATTCAAAAGACCAAACTTTGGAGGCTTATGCCGCAATTGCTGCCGAACTTGATGTTCGTAAGGGTCGTGAATGGCGCGATTTATTGGACACTACCAATGACCCAGTCATAAGCGCACGTTCACCAAAGGCGTGGGTTTCATATCAACGTTCCGAAGATTATTATAATGAAGGCATGTTGGTTTGGCTTGAAGTTGATGCCAAAATCCGTGAATTATCAGGTGGTAAAAAATCAATCGACGATTTTGCCAAGGCATTTTATGGCATGCGCGATGGCGATTATGGCGAATTAACCTATACAATTGAAGATGTTTCAAAAACCCTTGATGGCGTGGTTAAAAATGATTGGGCAAAATTGCTTAATTCAAGATTGCGTGAACACGAAGCGGGCGCGCCATTGGGCGGCTTTAACGCAAGTGGCTATAAACTAACTTATACTGACAAACCAAATGCCTATATCAAAGATATTGAAGGCAGCCGCAAATTCATAAATCTTCTTTATTCATTGGGTATGAGCGTGAATACAGATGGCGCAATTTCCCAAGTTTTATGGGATGGCGTGGCATTCAAAAACATGCTTGCGGTTGGTGACAAAGTGATTGCAATAAACGGCAAACCATTCGCCAAAGATGTAATCTTAGAAGAAGTAAAAGCCGCCAAAGGCACAAAAGAGCCAATCCAATTCATTATCCAAGCAGGTACAAAATATAAAATTGTGAATATTGATTACCATGATGGCCTAAAATATCCACATTTTGAAAAAAACGGCACAAATGATGGCGCGATTGATAAATTATTGAAGCCATTGGATTGATTCTGCTTCCCCAAGATTGGGGAAGCTCCCGCAAAGCGGGTGAAGGGGTTGAATACCTATCAGCCTTTGATGGGCGTTGTTGAAAAACCCCTTCCGTGGGCTTCGCCGCCAGCTTCCCAAATTTTTGTGGGTAGGAGATTATCTTTTCTCCAACAATATTCTTATCGCCACAAAACCCAAAATCGAACCCATTATCCATTTTTGGATTTTTATCCATTGTGGGTTTTGGTTTAAGAATGATGCAACTTTGGCGGCGCTTAGGATTACCATGCCATTAATCAAAAGACTTGCAGCAATTTGAATTGCACCTAATGCGGCGAATTGGGAATATAGATGGCCAAGTTTTGGGTTGGTGAATTGCGGCAGAATGCTTATGAATAGAATCATTGCCTTTGGGTTTAATATATTGGTGAAAAAGCCCATTGAATAAAGCTTCCACGCATTATCCTTATCAAGATGGTGCACTTCAAAAACCGATTTAGTTTTTGGGTGTATCGCCTGATAGGCAAGATATAAAAGATAAAATGCCCCGCAAAATTTCATAATTTCAAAGGCAAAGGGAATGGCAATTATAAGCGCGCTTACCCCAATTGCCGAAAGTGCCACAAAAATAATGGTCGCCGTTTGCACGCCAAGCATGGAAACAAACCCCGCCGCGCTGCCTTGCGAAATGCTGCGGGATATTAGATACATCATATTTGGCCCTGGGCTTGCGCTCATGGAAAGGGCAATGATTATATAGCTTTGCAAAAGTGAAATATCGAACATTATAAACCAAAAAGGCCTTGGAATTATCCAAGGCCTTGAAAAATAAAACTTTGAATAATTCTATGTTAATGAAGCGCAAAACTTCTGAATTCGCTCACAGGCTTTGGTCAAAGAAACTGTGTCGGTTGCATAAGAAATGCGGAATGCAGGGCCAAGGCCGAATGCCGATCCATGAACCACGGCAACACCTTCTTGTTCAAGCAATTCGGTTACAAACTCTTCGTCATTTGTAATGACTTTGCCAGATGGTGATTTTTTACCCATTAATTCTTGGCATGATGGGTAAACGTAAAATGCGCCTTCTGGTGTTGGGCATTTAAGGCCTTTTGCTTGGTTAATCATCGAAACCACCAAATCACGGCGTGCCTTAAATGCTGCTTTGCGTTCTTCAAGGAAATCCTGCGGGCCATTTAAAGCCTCAACAGCAGCATATTGCGCAATAGAGCATGGGTTTGATGTGGTTTGGCTTTCCATATTGCCCATCGCCTTAATAAGCCATTGTGGCCCACCCGCATAACCAATGCGCCATCCTGTCATTGCATAGGCTTTGGAAACACCATTGCAAGTTAATGTTCGATCATAAAGTTTAGGCTCAATTTGTGCGATGGTTGCAAATTCAAAACCATCATAAAGCAAATGCTCATACATATCGTCAGTCATAATCATGACTTGTGGATGTTTAAGTAAAACATCGGCAAGTGCGCGCAAATGTGCCGCAGAATATGCCGCGCCCGTTGGGTTTGATGGGCTATTGATTACAAGCCATTTGGTTTTTGGTGTAATTGCCTTTTCCAAATCTTCAGCAGTCAAAAGATAATTATTTTCCGCCTTTGTCGGAACGCAAACAGGCGTGCCACCCGCAAGCAAAACCATATCAGGATAAGAAACCCAATAAGGCGCAGGAATAATAACTTCATCACCAACATTCACACTTGCGGCAAGTGCGTTAAACAAAACAGGCTTTCCACCCGGTGCAACATGGATTTGCGCAGGAACATATTCAAGGCCATTTTCACGTTTGAATTTTGCGCAAATTGCAACTTTCAATTCTGGCATACCATCGGGGTCGGTATATTTTGTTTTACCGTCTTGAATAGCTTTGATTGCTGCATCCTTAATATTTTGCGGTGTGTCAAAATCAGGTTCACCCGCGCCAAGGCCGATAACATCGCGCCCTTCAGCTTTCAAAGCGCGCGCCTTAGCAGAAACGGCAATCGTAGCCGATGGTTTGATTCTTTTTAATGTGTCGGAAACTTCAAATGACATTTTGCACCTTTTGGGCTATACCCATATTTTTTGACGCGCCCTCTATAGAGCCTTGCGTTCATGATTGCAAAATATACTTTAGGTGGATTGCAGTTAATTATAAGAAATAATTTCCCATTCAATTCCATCATAATCAAAAAAGTAAAACCTGCGCCCTGGTTCATAATTGGCGTGATTAAAAGGCTCTAGGTTCAAATCTTTAACGCGGGTTTCAATTTCATCTAAATTATCAACCAAAATGCCAATATGATTGAGGGGTTTGCCTTTTTCATGGCGTGAAACCTCACCCGCTTCGGTTGATGGTGTGTAAATGGCAATATAGGTTTTATCATCGCCAAAATGAATTGTTCGACCACCTGCAATTGCGGGGCCAGACCATCTTTCTTTCCAACCAAATAAATGCCCCAACATTTTTGCCGTTTTTTCAGGGTTTTTCACACTTATATTTACGTGTTCGATAATCGCCATTTAACACTCCTTACTTGACATTTTATTTGTAAAATCTCAACCTAAGTTGAGGTCAAGTTATTTTTTGAAGGCAAAAACAGTGAAGGCAAATGACATTCTTTCAATCGGTGATTTGGCAAAGCGCACAGGGCTTTCAATTTCTGCAATAAGATTTTACGAGGCCAAGGGATTGATAACGCCGCACAGAAGCAATGGTAATCAGCGGCGCTTTATGCGATCCGACATAAGGCGGCTTTCTTTTATTCGCATTGGTCAACAATTTGGAATGACAATCGATGATATTGCCAATGAATTATCAAAACTTCCAATGGGGCGCACGCCAAATGAAAAAGATTGGGAAAAGATTGCAACGGCAATAAGCAAGAAACTTGATGCCCAAATCAAACTTTTGGAACAGACAAAAAGACGCCTTAATAATTGTATTGGCTGTGGTTGTTTATCGCTTAAAAAATGTATGCTTTACAATCCATCTGATTGGGCCGCGCGCAAAGGCACTGGCCCAAGATATTTGATGGGCGATAGTTTTAATGATGATTAATAATACGCGCTATATTATTCACGTACCAGACCATCGGTGATTTCTAATTCTTCCAAAGTGCCGCCTCTGTTAAAGCTAAAGCAGGCATATTTTGGGTTATTTTTTTTAGGGTAAAAGCAAAGCGAATAATTATAATAACTTGGTTCATCAACTTTTGAAGCCTTTGGAATTTGCCCGCCTTTTTTGATTTTTGCACTTACAGTTGCGGCATTATCATTGGGGCGAACGCCAAATGGAAGCTTTGAATACCAAACATTTTCCGCATCAGGCGTTACATGAATCGCAATGATTTTTATGCCCTCGACATCGTAAATGATGTTTTTAAAATCCTTATACGAACAACCCATTGCAGTATCTTCAGGGCCATCTGGCAAAGACCAATTACATTTCTGTTTTGAAGGGACAGCAGGTGATGAATCAATCGGCCAAAGTTTGCCAATTTGCGTATATTGCGCGCCAATACGCGGTGCGCCAATTGCATCTTCGGGATAATATTCACTATTTTGGGCTTTTGCAAAAGAATTGATTGGCAAAATTCCAATTGTGAAAACCATGGCGGCAAGTTTGAATTTCATTATTATCTCCGTAAATGATTTTTGATAATTTTTAAAATTGACATTTTTAAGGCATATTAAAACAATAATTGTCAATACTTGCCTGTTAGTTCTCAAAACGCTAAAAGCGCGCCCATGAATAATGTTGCATCAAAAAAAATCGGTATTGTTTCGCTTGGCTGCCCAAAGGCATTGGTTGATAGTGAACGTATAATCACCAAACTTCGTTCCGAAGGATATGAAATCTCACCCGATTATCAGGGGGCGGATGCCGTTTTGGTCAATACTTGTGGCTTTCTTGATAGTGCACGCGCCGAAAGCCTTGATGCAATTGGCGAAGCAATTCGTGAAAATGGTAAGGTTATTGTTACGGGCTGCTTGGGTGCAGAACCTGATGTTATTATGGCAGAACACCCAAAAGTTTTGGCAATTACGGGGCCACAGCAATATGAAAATGTAATGGCGGCAATTCATGATGCCCTTCCGCCGCAACATGAACCGTTTCAAGATTTAGTGCCTGAAAGCGGTATTCGTTTAACGCCGCGCCATTATGCAT
>JAPUEP010000205.1 GCA_027492515.1 Hyphomonadaceae bacterium | reverse complement strand
ACATATTTACTATCGGTTGTAAGTGAAACTTCGCAAGGCTCTTTTAGTGTTTCAAGCGCAATAATGGCGGCCATTAATTCCATGCGATTATTGGTTGTATCTTTTTCGCCGCCAGAAAGTTCACGTTCATTTTCCCCATAACGCAAAATTGCGCCCCACCCACCAGGCCCAGGATTTCCAGAACACGCACCATCAGTAAAAATTTCAACAAGTTTTTTCGTCATATTGAAGCAATAATATGCTTTGTTCATTGTGCATTAGGTTTTTGCAGGTATTTTTCGCTTGCCAAATCATATAAAGATATGTTTATATGTTGAAATGATTTTCGAGGGTTTGATTTGAAAGACGTAATAGAAATTCTAAAAGCAGCTGGCGAAGATACAAGACTTCGCATAATTGCACTTTTGGCGCAAGGTGAACTTGCCGCGCAAGAGATTTCAAATGTACTTGGTCAAAGCCAACCACGCGTTTCACGCCACATAAAACTTCTTGCCGAGGCAGGGATTATAGAAAAACGTGCAGAAGGTTCATGGGTCTTTGCAAAACTATCATCCGACCCAAAACTATTATCAATAATAAACCCGATAATCGATGCGATTGCTTCTGATGATCATATTATCATCAAAGACACGCATAAATTAATTGATATACGCAAAGCGCGCGAAATTGTGGCGCAAAATTATTTTGACGCAATTGCCCCTGAATGGGAAAGTTTGCGAAAACTTCAACAGCCTGAAAAATTGGTTGAAGAAGCGCTTTTATCTTTGGTTAAAAAAGAAGAATTTGAATTCCATATTGATTTGGGCGCGGGGACGGGGAATATCTTGGGTCTGTTTGCTGAACAGGCGAAACGCTCGGAAGGTATTGATAAAAGCCGTTCTATGCTCGCGCTTGCACGCTCACGCCTTGATGAAATAAAAGGTGCTAATATTTCAATTAGAATGGGGGATATTTTTAATCTTCCATATGAAGATGATGTTGCCGATTTAATAACAATCCATCAGGTTTTGCATTATTTAGATGACCCACGTGATGCACTTAAAGAAGCCGCACGCATTATAAAATCGAATGGAATTTTGCTTATCGCGGATTTTGCGCCCCATCAATTTGAAGAATTGCGCGATAAACACGGCCATAAACGTCTTGGATTTACACAGCAAGAAATTCAAAAATGGTGTGATGATTGTGGATTTGAACTTGTAGAACATAAGATGGTTGGCGGAACACAATCAAATAAGAATGAAGATAAACCTCTTTTAAACGTTCATGTCATGAAATTTAAAATGCGCGCAAAAAAAATTAAAATAGATACACCAATAAAAAATAATAGAGAATTTGTATGACTGATTTAAGAATATCTTTTGAATTCTTCCCTCCCAAAACTGAAATAATGGAAGAAAAATTATGGGAAAGCATAAATCTGCTTGCCCCACTTGCGCCTGAATTTGTGTCTGTGACTTATGGGGCAGGTGGTTCAACCCGTGAAAGAACCCATAGAACTGTAAATCGAATTCTTAAAGAAACAAAGCTAAAACCTGCCGCCCATTTAACCTGTGTTGATGCAAGTCGTGATGAAGTTGATGAAGTTTTACGCGAATATTGGCAAAGTGGTGTTAAAAATATTGTCGCATTACGCGGTGACCCGCCATCTGGTGTGGGAACAAAATTTGTTCCGCATCCTGAAGGCTATAGAAATGCAACTGATGTTGTAAAGGCGGCGAAAAAAATTGCTGATTTTGATATTTCCGTTAGCTTTTACCCTGAAAAACACCCTGAATCACCAAGCCTTGAACATGACATCGATGTGTTGAAAGCGAAAATTGACGCCGGTGCAAATCGCGCCATTTCACAATTCTTCTGTGAGGCCGATAAATATCTAAGATTTAGGGATGCTGCAACAAAAGCTGGAATAAATATTCCATTATTACCGGGGATTATGCCTGTTGGCTCGGTTAAAGGTTATCTTCGTATGGCACAGGCCTGTAATACGGACATACCGCAATGGTTTATGGAAGCATTCAATGGCCTTGATGAAAGCCCCGAAGTTCGTGATTTAGTTGCGGCATCTGTTGCCAGTGATTTATGCACAAAACTACAGGCCGAAGGCGTAAAAGACTTTCATTTTTATACATTAAATAAAGCCGCACTCAGTTTGGCAACCTGCCGCCGCCTTGGTGTGAAAGCAAAAGAGAATTCATAATGGCAATTTTTAATTCACGCAAAGAGCGTTTCCAAGCAATTGAGGAATTGGCGAAATCCAAAATATTAGTGCTTGATGGCGCTATGGGTTCGCTTATTCAAGGCCTTGGTTTCAATGAAGATGATTTTCGCGGTGAACGTTTCAAGGATGTGAAAATATCGCAAAAAGGCAATAATGACCTTTTGGTTATCACACAGCCAGAGGCAATTCAAAAACTTCATGAAAGCTATTTTGCGTCGGGAATTGATATTGTTGAAACCAACACATTTGGTGCGCAACGCGTATCACAGGCTGATTATGGCATGGAAGATATTTCATATGAAATGAATAAAGAGGCCGCAAAAATTGCCCGTCTTGCCGCTGATAAATATGAAACGAAAGACAGGCCAAAATTGGTTGCTGGCTCTATTGGCCCAACAACTAAACTTTTGTCTTTATCGCCAAAGGTTGATGACCCATCATTTCGTGACATTGATTTTGATACAATGATGGCGGCATTTAAAGAGCAGATACGCGGCCTTATTGATGGCGGGTCTGATGTGCTTTTAATTGAAACTATAACCGACACATTAAATGCCAAAGCGGCAATTTATGCGGCCGAAGAAGTCTTTGATGAAATTGGCGAAAAATTACCAATTATGATTTCTGGCACAATTACCGATATGTCGGGGCGCACTTTATCGGGGCAAACTGTTGAGGCGTTTTATAATAGTGTTCGCCATGCAAACCCTTGGTCAATTGGCCTTAATTGTGCATTGGGGCCAAAACAAATGCGCGCATTTTTGGCGGACTTGGCGCGGGTTGCCGAAACCAAAATTTCATGTCACCCGAATGCTGGCTTGCCAAATGCTTTTGGTGGTTATGATGAAACACCACAAGATATGTGTGATGTGATTTCACATTGGGCAATTGATGGAATGGTAAATATTGTTGGTGGCTGCTGTGGCACAACACCTGACCATATCAAACATATTGCACATGGCGTTGAAGGCAAAAAGCCACGCCAAATCCCACATCACGAAACCGCACTTCGCCTTTCTGGCCTTGAACCCTTTGTACACGCATAAATTATGACACAAGAAACTATTATATCACCGCGCGCCTTTGTTATTGTTGGCGAAAGAACAAATGTAACAGGTTCGGCAAAGTTCCGTAAACTTATTGAAAATGATGATTATATCGGCGCACTTGCCGTTGCCCGTCAGCAAGTTGAAGGCGGGGCAAATATTCTTGATGTGAATGTTGATGCCGCAATGATTGATGGCGTTAAGGCAATGCGCACATTCTTAAACCTTGTCGCAACCGAACCCGATATCGCAAAAATCCCACTTATGATTGATAGTTCCAAATGGGAAATTATCGAAGAAGGTTTGAAATGCACGCAAGGTAAAGCGGTTGTAAACTCAATATCCCTAAAAGAAGGGGAAGAGAAGTTTCTTGAACTTGCCCAAAAAATAAAAAAATATGGTGCGGCAACTGTTGTAATGGCCTTTGATGAACAAGGGCAGGCGGACACAAAGGCACGTAAGGTGGAGATTTGTACACGTGCTTATCATTTGCTTGTCAATAAAGTTGGTTTTGCACCTGAAGATATTATCTTTGACCCAAATATTTTTGCCGTCGCAACAGGTATTGAAGAACATAATAATTATGCCGTCGATTTTATCGAAGCCACACGAATAATCCGTGAAAGCCTTCCGCATTGTCATATTTCTGGCGGTGTTTCGAATGTTTCATTCTCATTCCGTGGGAATGAAATTGTTCGCGAGGCTATGCACACAGTATTTCTATATCATGCGATTAAGAATGGCATGGATATGGGCATTGTTAATGCGGGGCAATTGGGGATTTATGATGAAATCGAACCAGAGTTACGTGATGCCTGCGAAGATGTAATTCTAAATCGCCGTGATGATGCCACCGAAAGATTGCTTGATATTGCACAAAAATATGTTGGCGCAGCAAGCAAAAAAGATACTGGCCCTGATTTATCATGGCGCCAATTACCAGTTCGTGAGCGTCTTACACATGCAATGGTAAAAGGCATAAATGAATTTATTGTTCAAGACACAGAAGAAGCACGCCTTGATTGCGAACGCCCATTGCACGTAATTGAAGGGCCATTAATGGATGGCATGAATGTGGTTGGTGACTTATTTGGCGCTGGCAAAATGTTCTTGCCCCAAGTTGTTAAATCCGCACGCGTAATGAAAGAGGCCGTCGCCCATTTAATCCCATATCTTGAAGAAGAAAAGGAAAGAATGGGTTTAGTCGGAAAGTCAAACGGCAAAATCCTTATGGCAACTGTTAAGGGTGATGTTCATGATATTGGCAAAAATATTGTGGGCGTTGTTTTGCAATGTAATGGTTTTGAAGTGGTTGATTTGGGCGTTATGGTTCCAACCGAAAAAATAATTGAAGAAGCCATAAAGCATAAGGTTGATATAATAGGTCTATCGGGCCTTATTACGCCATCACTTGATGAAATGTGTTATGTTGCACAAGAAATGGAAAAGGCGGGATTACAAGATATTCCGCTACTTATTGGCGGCGCTACAACATCAAAAACCCATACTGCGGTTAAGATTGCACAAAATTTTAGTGGTGTAACTTTATATGTAAGCGATGCAAGCCGCGCAGTTCCAGTGGTTCAAAAACTATTGGGTGATGAACGCGCTGAATTCATCCAATCAATAAAACAAGACCAAGAAAAATCACGAATTGCCCACGCAAGTGGTCAAGATAAAAGAAAACGTGCAAGCATTAATGAAGCACGTGCAAATGCACCAAAACTTGAATATTCGCCTATAAAGCCAAAATTTCTTGGAACAAAGGCTTTTGATAATTATCCATTAGCAGATTTGGTGCCATTCATTGATTGGACGCCATTCTTTTCATCATGGCAATTGGCGGGTTCATACCCCGCGATTTTAAATGATGACCTAATCGGTGAGGCGGCAACAAATTTATTCAATGATGCGCAAAAAATGCTTGAAAAACTTGTTGCCGAAAATTGGATAAAGGCGCGCGCCGTAATTGGTTTTTGGCCCGCAAATCAAATTGGCGATGATATTGCAATTTTTGAAGATGAAACTTGCAAAAACCAAATTGCAACTTTCCATACTTTGCGCCAACAAATGATTAAAGATGCATCGAAACCAAATTTTGCATTATCTGATTATATCGCGCCATTTGGCATGAATGATTATATTGGCGGTTTTGCGGTAACTTCTGGCATTGGCGAAGTTAATAAGGCCGAAGAATTTAAAGCCAATAATGATGATTATTCGGCAATTCTTTTCCAATCATTATGCGATAGACTTGCCGAAGCATTGGCAGAAAATATGCATTACCGCGTACGCAATGAGTTTTGGGCATACGCACCAAATGAAGATTTATCTATGCAAGATATAATTGGCGAAAAATATCAAGGTATAAGACCTGCCGCTGGTTATCCTGCGCAACCTGATCATACCGAGAAATTGACGCTTTTCAGGCTTTTAGATGCAACAAAAAACACTGGTATAGAACTCACAAGCTCTATGGCAATGAACCCGCCATCATCGGTAAGTGGTTTATATTTTGCGCATTCATCAAGCGAATATTTCGGTGTTGGACGAATTGAAAAAGACCAAGTCGAAGATTACGCAAATCGCAAGAATTGGGATATCAAAACTTGCGAGCGTTGGCTTGCGCCAATTCTAAATTATGATGCTTAGTTTCTAAGACGGAAATTTTCGATTTCAATTTTTTGTACGTTACGTGTCTGAAAAGTCACATAAGATACGTAACCAGAAACAATTAAAAGCGCCAATGATAGAATTGCAACTGAATCATTTTTTTGATGCAAATATTTTCGTTCCATTTTGCTACGTGTATATGTGGCGAAATTTTGCTTACTTTCGCCTTTTTTTATAATGTGAAACGACAAAGCAAGTACAAGCGGAACAATAATTAATATGTTCACAGGTACGCCCACTATTGATGAAATTCTCTGAAATAAATCAGCAAAAAACATTATTTTCCCCACCTTTTTTCGCATATTAGCAAAAACTAGTGAATAAAAAGTTTTTTTAATTAAATTAAACGCATTACAAAATTCTGTGTAGTTTCAACGACATCCAAATCAGCATATCTTTTTAGACAAACTACAACGCAAATAATTACAAGAAAACCAATTACAAATGCGCCTGGGCCTGGGCCTTCAAGTTTTGTTTGTCTGCTTACTAATGAGTAGTCGCGTGGCCTGGTAATTCGATTTAAAATTGATAAAAATAAAAATGTCGCAATCGGAATCATCATGAACATGGTCTTTTGTTCACCATAATTTGTATTGATCCAATTTGATACAGTTTCAATTATCATAAGCGATACACGCAATTGGCGTGCCAATTATCCAAAAGGGGGAATAATTTTTATTCTTTTTGCTATTGAATTATTTATCTTCAATGGGATAATATGAACCATGTCAATCTGGAGAGATATTTTTGCCAAGGCCGTAACGCTTTTTTGGCCCCCAAGCGTAAAGCCAAGCGATAGTAAGGCATTAATCATAAACCCAGAACAGATGGATATTGATTTTGCTTCATCGGTTGTTGCGCTTGCCGCAAAAATGGCAAAGGCAGATGGCATAACAACAATAGAAGAAGCCCAAGCATTCCGCGCAGCTTTTCCAGTTAATCCAAAGGATGAAATAATTATCGATAAATTATTCTCTTTAGCTGGATCAAGTGTTTTGGGCTACGAAGGTTACGCAAAAAAAATTGCACGTAAATTTCCACAAAATAGAGTTTTGAAAATGGATATTTTGGCAATTTTATTTCTTGTAGCTGCTGCCGATGGTCAGATTAAGGCGGTTGAAAAAGATTTTTTATTATCAGTTTCACAAAATTTAGGCCTAACTGAAAGTGATTATTCAAGGGTTTCACAATTATTCATAAAGGATGAAAATCTAAATCCTTATGTGGTTCTTGGTGTTCACGAAGAAGATGATGATGCAAAAATTAAATCGGCATGGCTGAAAATTGTTACACAGAATCACCCTGATAATTTCATTGCACGCGGTGAACCAAAAGAATTTTTACGCATCGCCAATGAGCAAACGGCCTTGGCAAATGCTGCTTATGCAAAAATAAGGGCGCAAAGAAATAATTTAAACACTTAACTGATTGGTAAAGTCAAAATAATATGACAATATTAATTTAATGAAAATAATCGATATAGGTCTAATTTTAATATGCTGCCTCTTTTGGGGGGCGAATGTTCCACTCACGCAGTGGGCATTGCATGATGCACCGCCTATGTTTTTTGCGGCCTGTCGTTTCTTTTGTGTTGCTTTAATTTTATTGCCTTTTGCTTTTCCAATGCCACGTGAAATATTCAAAATATTTTTGATTGCAATGTTGGTTGGTGGTTTAAACTTTGTTTTCTTATATTATGGGCTTGAAACAACGCCATCAAGCATATCGGCAATCTTAGGCCAAATGTCTTTGCCGATGAGTATTGTTTTCAGCATTATCCTTCTTGGCGAACGTCCATCAAAATATAGAATTATCGGTATTATAATTGCATTCATTGGCGTTTGGCTTAGTATATATAAGCCAATACATTTTAAACCCGGTGTCGGGGTTTTATATGTTCTTACATCGGCGGCATTAACGGCGTTTGGTAATATTTTACTTAAAAAGGTTAAACCAATAAGTGCAATTAAATTACAGGCATGGATTTCGCTTTTTTCATTTTTTCCAGTTGCGATTGGTTCTTATTTTTCAGAGCGTTT
>JAPUEP010000204.1 GCA_027492515.1 Hyphomonadaceae bacterium | reverse complement strand
CCACCTGATTTTGTTCTTAAACGCGCACTTGAACAATTGGGGCCAATGACCAAAACCAAAGCGGGCGATAATGTATTGGTAAAAAGCCTTGTTGCCAAATTAAAAGCCAATAATATCGAAGGTAATTATGCGGCACGTGCAACCAAAATTGTTGATGGTCAAATTCGCGCTGCATTAAGCAAACAAGCGCAAACACTTAAATCATATTTGCCAAAATCAGTTCATGATGCAGGTATTTGGCGCCTTCCAGATGGGGAGGCACGATATGCCTATGCCGCAAAAGTTGGCACAACTTCATCAATGACGCCTGATGAAATTCACAAACTTGGTCTTGCAAAAGTTGAAGAATTAAGCGCGCGCATTGATGAAATCTTCAAATCGCAAGGCATGACACAGGGTAGTGTCGGCCAAAGAATGGCAGCACTTAATAAAGATCCAAAACAGCTTTATGATAATAATGATGCCGCCAAGGAAGATTTGTTAAAATATCTAAACACATTGGTGGACGGGGTTTATAAAAAAGTTCCTGAATATTTCAATGTTTTACCAAAAGCAAAAGTGCAAATTAAACGCGTTCCAAAAGATATTGAGGCGGGTGCACCGGGTGGATATTATAATGCACCTGCATTAGATGGTTCACGCCCTGGTATGTATTATATTAACCTGCGTGATACAGCAGAACAGGCAAAATGGTTATTGCCAACTTTGACCTATCACGAAGCCGTTCCGGGGCACCATTTCCAAATTTCAATTCAGCAAGAAGCACCATTGCCAATGGTTCGCAAACTTTCAGGCTTCAATGCTTATGTTGAAGGTTGGGCGCTTTATTCGGAAGAATTGGCAAATGAAATGGGAATGTATGAAAACGACCCTTGGGGCAAAATCGGATTCTTACATGATGCAATGTTCCGTGCGGTTCGCCTTGTAGTTGATACAGGCATGCATTCAAAACGCTGGAGCCGTGAAAAAGCCATCGCCTATATGAGCGAGCATACTGGCGATGTTGAAAGCGCAGCAACCACAGAGATTGAACGCTATTGCGTATGGCCGGGTCAGGCACTTGGCTATATGGTTGGTAAAATCCAATGGCTAAAAATCCGCAGCATGATGCAGGCACATATGGGCGCAAAATATTCAATCAAAGATTTCCACGATGCGGGTCTTTTGGCTGGCGCTGTCCCACTTGATGTTCTTGAACAAGTTTACAGGGATAAAGGCTATATAGCCTAAAAAACTCTGACAAAAATAATGGTTTAGATGAAAAATTGCATTGCCTATTTTCAAAAATAGGCGATGCTTTTTTTATTGGAGTATTTGATTTGACCAAGCCCATACTTAGTGTTCAAGATTTACATATAAATTTCACCACACCTGATGGCATTATCAATGCTGTAAAGGGTATTAATCTTGAAATTAATGCTGGCGAATGTGTGGCGGTGGTTGGTGAATCAGGTTCGGGTAAATCCCAAACTTTTTTGACCGCAATGGGCCTACTTGCACGAAATGGTAAGGCCACAGGCTCGATAAAATTTATGGGGCAGGAATTATTGGGTTTGAAGCCGTCTGAATTAAATAAGATTCGCGGAGCCCAAATGTCGATGATTTTTCAAGATCCGCTTACTTCGCTTACGCCGCATATGAAAATTGGCGATCAAATGCTTGAAGTTTTAAATCTTCACACAGAGTTTCGCGGGCAAGAGGCGCAAAAAAGATGTGTCGATTGGTTAGAGCGTGTGCGCATACCAGAGGCTTTGCGTCGTATGAACCAATATCCACATGAATTATCGGGTGGAATGCGCCAAAGGGTGATGATTGCCATTGCCATGCTTTGCGAACCAAAACTTCTTATCGCCGATGAGCCAACAACAGCACTTGATGTAACTGTTCAGGCCCAAGTCCTTGAACTTATGAGTGAGCTTCAAAAAGATTTGGGTGCGGCAATTGCATTAATCACCCATGATATGGGCGTTGTTGCGCGCCTTGCCGACCGTGTGCAAGTTATGAATAAGGGCGAATATGTAGAGGGTGCAAGCGCGCAGGAAATATTCTATTCGCCGCAAAATGAATATACGCAAAAGTTACTTGCTGCTGTGCCGCGCCTTGATAAAATCGATAGAATTGGCGCAAAACTTGCCCCGCCACCAACACAAGATGATGAAATAATTATCGAAGCCAAGGACATTAAAGTTCATTTCCCTGTTAAAATTGGCGGTGGATTATTCCCAAAAACAATGCCTTTAAAGGCCGTTGATGGCGTTGATTTAATTGTTCGCGCGGGTGAAACAATTGGCGTGGTTGGCGAATCTGGATGCGGCAAATCAACATTGGCGCGCGCAGTTTTAAAACTTATCCCACCGTCTTCGGGCGCGGTGGCATGGCTTGGTAAAGATGTATCTGACAAATCATCAAAAGAATTACGTAAAGAGCGCAAAGATTTAACCATTGTTTTCCAAGACCCACTTGCAAGCCTTGACCCACGAATGACAATTGGGGCATCAATCGCCGAACCTTTATTGGTGCATTACCCACTTTTAACCGCCAAAGAGCGTGACGAAAAAGTAAAAGAAATAATGGGGCGCGTTGGTTTAGACCCTAATTGGATTAACCGCTACCCGCATGAATTTTCGGGTGGTCAAAATCAACGTGTTGGCATTGCGCGCGCAATGATTTTACGTCCAAAATTTGTAGTTTGTGATGAGGCGGTTTCTGCGCTTGATGTTTCAATTCGAGCGCAAATTATTGATTTATTGCTTGATTTACAGCGTGAATTTAAACTTGGCATGTTGTTTATTTCGCATGATTTGGCAATCGTTCGTGAAGTTTCGCACCGCATAATGGTCATGTATCTGGGCCGCGTTGTCGAGGCCGCCGATAGGGATGCAATCTATAATGACCCACGCCATCCATATACAAAGGCTTTAATATCTGCTGCGCCAATCCCTGATCCAAAAATTGAACGCGCAAGGGCGCGCGTAAAATTAGAAGGTGATTTGCCAAGCCCATTGGATGCAAAAGCACAATTAAGATTCTTAAAATCAAAAATTGATGAAAATGCCGATGAACAATATCGCCCAAAACTTATTGAAGTTGAAAAAGGGCATTTAGTTGCAGAATTTGAATAATCAATTTTAAAGTTTGATTGTTGAAACCATATATTCGGTCATGGTTTCAATTGATATTTCCTTACCTGCGGCACGCATATTAATTGCGCCCAAATAAGTGGCATAAAGTATATTGGCGCGCTTATCGGCGTCATTTTCGCCATGACCAATTTCAATTAATTTAGCGCGTAAAAAGCCAATTCGTGCATCATCAATTTTTGATAATTTTTCTTGTGCTTCTTTATCCCACCTTGCCCAGTCACGAACCGCAAGTTCGGCATCGCGCCCACCAATATCATTATTAGGCGGCGAAAGCGCAGAACGAATCGTAAATAGCAAACTTTCAAGTGGGGTAAGCTTTTGGTTGGCGATTATTATTATCGCTTCTGTGCCTGCGGTTTTATAATGTTCAAGCATGGCAGATTTCAAGGCGGCTAAGTCTTTGAAATGCCAGTAAAAACTACCCTTTGTTGATTTTAATTCGCGCGCAATTGGTTCAATTGCAATTGCGTTTGCACCGCCTTTGCATAGGGCGCGAAACCCCGCATTAATCCAATCAATTTTTCCAAGTCTGGGCGTTTTTGACATATTTTTAGTCTATCGCATTGACATACCATACGCAAGGGTATAGAAAACATACGCTATGGTATGGAGGGTGCGATATGAATTATTTTTACCTAATTGCCGCCTTAATAAGCCTGTATGGCGCAGGCGTGCATATTTTCGTTGGAAATAAAAAAATCGACAACATGGTTTTTGCCACCGATTTAAACATAAATATAAGAACCATAAGCCGTGTGGTTTGGCATTCTGTGACCTGTATTCTTATTATCAGTTTTGCGGCGCTATTATTTGGCGCTTTAAAGGGAATTTCCAATGATTTGGCATATTTCATTGCCGCTTATATGATGGGTTTTAGCGCACTTTTTATTTATTTTTGTGCGTATCATCTTGGAAATCCATTCCGCTTTCCACACCCAATTGTATTTTTTATAATGGGCGCTTTGGTAATGTTAGGAATTTATAATCATGCATAAATTTCCATTTTTAATTTTTGGTGGGGTTTTGTGTTTGATTGCTTCCACATTACATCTTGCAATAATTTTTGGTGGTGAAAAATGGTATCGTGCCTTTGGCGCCGGTGAAAAGATGGCATTAATGGCGGCGCGCGGCGATATTTATCCCACAATTATTACATTATTCATTGCCTTGATATTATTAATATGGTCGCTTTATGCATTCGCTGGCGCAGGATTGATTCCCAAATTGCCATTTATGAAATTTTGCCTTTGCTCAATTAGTGCGATATTTTTTGCGCGTGGTGGCGTTGCATTAATTGCGATGCCCTTTTTTAAGCCTTTACAAACGCCATTTATGTTTTGGTCAAGTGCAATAGTATTATTATATTTCATCGCTTACGCATTGGGAACATATTTTAATTGGAAAAATCTTTAAAATTACCAATCGCAAAAGATTTTCCTTGATTTTGTGTCAAATATGCGCAACCCATAAGTAATCATATTGGGTGGTTAAAATGGGGAAGGCGAAAATGAAAATCAAATATATAATTTTAAGTGCGGCATTGGGTTTAACTTTTTCATTCAATGCAAATGCAGCCCCGAAATCAAACAATGACACAAAAATAGATTGGGATGCAGAATATACAAAGGCATTTAATTTAGAAACCGCAAAAAATTATAAAGCCGCAAATGCGTTATATTCAAAAGGCTGTGATGCCAATCATTCGCCATCATGTTTGGGCATTGCAAATGCATTATCGCTTGGGAATGGTGTTCCAAAATCAGATGCACAATCACTGGCAAAATATTTGAAATCTTGTAATCTTGGTAACGCAATTGGTTGCTATTCGGTTGGCGTTTTTTATGACGAAGGGCGCAGTGTAAAACCATCACCTGAACAAGGGCGAAATTATTGGAAAAAGGCGTGTGATTTGGGCGATGGCTTGGGATGTTTTGATTATATTTACGAAGAAGATGCCGCCGGAAATCCCAAAAATCCGAAATCAATGATGCCATATTTACAGAAATCATGTGATTATGAATATGCCCGCGCGTGTACAATTATGGGTATTTTTTATCTAAATACTGCGGGTATAGAGCCTGACGAAAAGAAGGCCTCAGAATATTTTGAATCTGGATGTAATCTGGAAGATGCAGATTCTTGTGATCTTGTTGGGCTTTTATATATTGGCGGTAAGGGCGTTGAAAAAAGTACCGAAAAGGCGATTAATTATTTCCAAAGAGGCTGCGACCT
Source organism: Hyphomonadaceae bacterium (assembly GCA_027492515.1). Classification (GTDB taxonomy): domain Bacteria; phylum Pseudomonadota; class Alphaproteobacteria; order Caulobacterales; family Aquidulcibacteraceae; genus Pseudaquidulcibacter. The sequence continues at coordinate 2,691 of JAPUEP010000204.1, read as the reverse complement.
TGGTGCCGAGGCTTCATGTAATGATTTGGCGGAATATAAGAAGGATTAAACCTCTGCGCTAAAGGGCGTGAAATTTGTGCCTTCATCATATACATCAAGCCCTTCTTTGCGCTTCAAAAACCCAATTACAGCGTATGTAACAGGGGTTAAAAATATTTCCCAAAGCACTTTAAGCGCCCAATTGGTGAAAAGCACACTTATGACCCCTTGATGTGTCCAACCCTCTGCGCCCCAAAAGGCAAGAGGATAGAAAATTAAACTATCGATAAATTGCCCGAAAATCGTGCTGCCGATTGTGCGTGTCCATAATGCCTTGCCTTGGGTAAGGATTTTCATGCGTGCAAGAACGAATGAATTTACAAATTCACCCGCCCAAAATGCAATGATTGATGCCAAAACAATGCGCCAAACCTGCCCAAAAACCACTTCATAGGCCGCCTGATTGCCCCAAATATGCGCAGGCGGAAGACTTACAACAACCCATGACATAATCGCCATAAAAATAAGCCCAACAAAGCCCGCCCAAATGCAACGGCGCGCACGGGCATAGCCATAAACCTCGGTTAAAACATCACCCAAAATATAGGAAATTGGGAAAAACATAATTCCCGCGCCAAAAATAAAAGTGCCAAAAATTGGCATTTTAACTTCAACCAATTTTGCCGCGCCAATCACATTGGATAAAAGCAAAATCGCAACAAAGGCGGCCATTATGAAATCAAAATATTTCATTGGTTTATCATGAAGTGCATTGGCGGCAATATGTTTTGGGGTTTCATTTGTCATGCGCACAATTTAACGCCCATTTAAAAACGTGCAAGCATAAATATGCCTTTGAATTTTACGGGTTTTGCGATAATCAAAACCATGAACGAGATTTCGCACATTTTCACATTTCTTGATTATGCGGGCACATTTGTTTTTGCGGCAACGGGCGCATTTGCGGCGGCAAAGAAAAAGCATGATATTATCGCCTTTTGCTTTTTTGCAATAATTACAGGTGTTGGCGGTGGCACATTGCGCGATTTATTAATTGGCGCGCCAGTTTTTTGGATTAACCAACCTGCATACATTGCAATAAGTATTTTTGCGGCCTGTTTTGTTTGGATTTTGGGGCGTGTGGTTTGGAAATTTGATATTCTTTTATGGCTTGATGCCATTGGCCTTGCCGCGTTTTGCGTTGTTGGCGCGAATAAAGCCATGAATTTTGGCGTAAGCCCGCTTAATTGCATTATTATGGGGATTATAAGCGCGGTGGTTGGCGGTATAATCCGCGATGTTTTGGCAAATCAGCAAAACATGCTGCTGCGCCGTGAAATTTATATTACTGCGGCGCTTGTTGGTGCGTCCTGCTTTGTTATTCTTTCAGTTTTTAATATTGGTTTTTGGTTATCGGCAATCATTGCTTTCGCACTTGCTTTGTCATTACGTGCTGCCGCAATTCTTTTTGGCCTTACTTTGCCAGGGTTTAATAAAAAGGTTGAATAGTTTCACGATTAATTAGAAACGAATATAATTCTTCGCCAATATGGGGCGGGATTATTGTTCCCGAATTGCGCGGTGTCCAATATTTTGATGGGTGGCGATCTTTTAAATAATCGAGTGAGATAATTGGGTTTTGCGACAATGCCTCAAACTTAATATCGGTTGAACGAATTTGTTCGCCATTTTGCGCGCGGCTCTCGTCCCAATGAAATCGAAACTTGGGTTCTTTAATGATTGTCCCGCAACCCGCAATTCCCTTTTTATTGGCGCCAATATTGCCAAGTTTCATAAGAAAAAACTTATCATCAATTTCAATATCTTTACGCGGCCCACACGTCCAAGAATCCAAATATTCATCCCCACGCGCAACAATATCAACCGCCTCATCCAAATCCGCCCAATGCCAAACATTCGGATTCCACAAATAAAGAAAATATTTAATCGCCATGTTGGTAATTTAAAGACTTTTAGAAAATGGGCAATAATATTTATTGAGAATTGCTATGAGATTTTATCATAAAAACATGCTGCTAATGATTTAAATTTGGTGAATCTCAGTTTTATAAATATCAGAAGGTAATTAAATTGATAAAGTTTTTATAGGAAAGATAAATATTAGTTGACAATCAATCCTTACTAATTTCATATTTAAAAAAATAAATAGGGAATAATAATGCAAATTAAAAAACTCCACCCAGTAAGTATAATAATGGTCGCTTGTTGCTTTATGATTGTTATTACCACAATTGCCGAATTTATAATGCGTGGTTTATCTAATGAATTATTTAATCACAGTGAAAACATATGGGCTTCTGGGCATATGTCTAGTTTAATAAGTGATTTGGCATACGGAATTAGCTTTATTGGTACGGCTGCAATTATAGAATATCTAAGAAATATGTTGGCGGCATTGGAAAAAGGCAATGAAAAATCAAATTAACATTGTTAGCTATTGCTTATTTATCGTTGGCTTTTTTGTAGTTGCAACAAAACTAATAATGCTTATTGGTGCTATAAAAGAAGTTGTCAATTACTCAAGTATTGGTGTTTCAGATAGTGTTTTCAAAACGTCGGTTACTTATCCAAGATTAGGTATAGCAGATTATATGAAAGTTATACTTCCATATATAAAACGACTTTTTGAAGCATTTTATATATTTGGCATTGCAACTATCGTAAGTTTGTGGGCGCGCATATCATCAAAAT
>JAPUEP010000203.1 GCA_027492515.1 Hyphomonadaceae bacterium | reverse complement strand
ATCTCCTCAAGACAGACTCTACCATTTTCTGGATGATTTCTAGGGGCTCAGGTCAACCCCAGTCATTCCTGATTTATAATTCAAATCAAATTTTATCTGATGATTACATTTGATAACATTTTTGCGGTGTAAAACTTACAAAAATTGCTAACAAATCCTAACAGTTTAAGGATGTCAGGATTTTATAAATATCAACAATTGTCAACATTTTCGCGGATTAATTACCGCGCGGTTAGATTTTTCTTGACTAAGTTGGGGATTTGAACAAAGTTCAGGCAAATTTTCATTGATTAAGGAGAGAGCAATGAAAGCAACGCATGTTATTGGCGCATTTATTCTTAGTGCTGCCGCTGTTTCAATCGCCTATGGGCAGGTAAGTATTAATGGTCGCCCTGCGCCACAAGTTAAAGTTACTAATGTAATTGATGTTGATAAAGTTGCAATGCTTAATGATATCAAAGAATTAAAAGCCCAGCTTGCTGCGCAGCAAAAACAAATAAGCGATTTGAAAAACGAACTTGCATTGGTGAAAACCCAAGCGGGTGATGCGGTTGCGGTTAATTTTAAACAGGGGCAGATTTTAAATGTCCTTCCAGAAAAACTTAACACTTTGGAGCATAACTTTAATCATCACCAACATTTGGGAATGCTTTACTCTATTCAAAATGGTAAGGGCAATTTAAGCTGGACTGAAACCACAGTGCCGAAACAATTTTGCAAGCAGCCTCCAAATGGTGCTTCTTGGGAATCGTCTTGTTCTGTTCCGAAATAGACCTATAATTCCCCGCCGATTTTTTCATCAAATTGGCATAGATGCACGATTGGGCACATGTTGCATTTGGGTTTTCGGGCAATGCAAATATAGCGGCCGTGTAATATTAGCCAGTGGTGGGCGCCAAGTTTGAACTCTTCGGGCACGATTTTTTCAAGCCCTGCCTCCACCTCATCGGGGTTTTTGCCTTTGGCAAGTCCGGTGCGGTTTGAAACGCGGAAAATATGGGTATCAACGGCAATTGTTGGTTCGCCAAAGGCTTCGTTCATAACCACATTGGCGGTTTTGCGCCCAACACCGGGAAGTGTTGTTAATTCTTCGCGGGTTTTGGGAATGATGCCGCCAAATTTTTCAACCAAGATTTTGGACATGGCAATGGCATTTTTTGCCTTTTGCCGCCAAAGACCAATTGTTTTTAAATATTCACCCAAACCTTCTTCACCAAGTTCAAGCATTTTTTGCGGATTATCATATTTTTCAAAAAGTGCCTTGGTGGCCTTATTAACCCCAACATCGGTTGATTGCGCCGAAAAGGCGACGGCGCATAATAGGGTGAATGGATTGGTATAATTTAATTCGGTTTTTGGTTCGGGGCGCTCGCGCGCAAGAATTTCAAAAATTTCGTAAATTTGCGCCTTGGTAAGTTTTGCCATTATTCACGCTCAAGAATGAAAACTGCGGTTTGCGCCAAAAGGTTTATAAAACCACCACAATCTTGGCGCGGCGTGCCAAGGTTTTGACCATTAACAGGGGTGATGGAAATGATTTTAAACCCGCTTTGGCGTGCCAAAATGCAAAAATCCTTGATGGTGCAAAGGTGAAGATTTGCGGTTTCATACCATGTCGATGGCAAATCCTTGGTAACGGGCATTGTGCCATTAATCAAAAGATTAAGCCGCACACTCCAATGACCAAAATTGGGAAGGGAAATAATGGCGCGTTTGCCAATTCGCTTTAATTCCTCAAGGATTTTCTTGGGTTTTAATGTTGCCTGTATCGTGTCAGATAAAACCACCATATCAAAGGCATCATTGGCAAAAAGCCCAAGATCCAAATCGGCATCACCCTGTATAACTGAAAGCCCTTTGGCAACACAGGCATTAACCCCATCTTGTGAAATTTCCATGCCGCGCACAATTGCGCCTTTTTCATTTTGAAGGATTTGCATCAATTGACCATCAGAACAGCCAATATCAAGCACGCGCGCCCCATTGGGCACAGCATTCAAAATAGCAGTATAATCGGCACGCCAGCTCATTTTAAGCCCTTTTCCTTTGATGCGGCATCCAAAAACCCTTCAAGTGCTTTGTGGAACACGGGTTCATCAAGTAAGAATGCGTCATGGCCTTTATCAGTTTCAACTTCAAGGGCTGAAACATGAACACCCGCCGCCATCATGGCGCGAACAATTGCACGGCTATCACTTGGCGGATAATGCCAATCGGAGGAGAAACTAACGACACAAGCACGGCCTTTGAAATTTGCAAAGGCATTCGTAAGTTTGCCATCAAAATTTGCCGCCAAATCAAAATAATCCATCGCGCGTGTGATGTATAAATATGAATTGGCATCAAACCTATCAACAAAGCTTGCCCCTTGGTGGCGAAGGTAGGATTCAACTTGAAAATCGGCATCAAAACCGAATGCAAGCGCGTCACGATTTTGCAAATTGCGCCCAAATTTACGGTGCAATGCACTGTCGGACATATAGGTTATGTGTGCTGCCATTCTTGCAACTGCAAGGCCTTTATTGGGGAAAGTATTGTTTTCAATATATTGCCCCTTTTGCCAGTCGGGATCCGCCATAATTGCCTGACGACCAACTTCGTGGAAGGCAATATTTTGCGCAGAATGACGTGCCGCAGTTGCAATTGCGACGGCGCAAAAAATTCTATCAGGATAATTTGCAACCCAATCAAGGGTTTGCATCCCACCCATTGAGCCGCCGATTACGGCAAAAAGATTTGGAATTTCCCAATCATCAAGCAATTGATTTTGGGCGCGAACCATGTCCGAAATAGTTATAACGGGAAAATTAAGGCCATAGGTTTTGCCGTTTTCATCTTTTGACATTGGGCCGGTTGAACCCATGCAGCCACCTAAAACATTGGTGCAAATGATAAAATATTTATTGGTATCAACTAATTTATCAGGTCCAATTACCGCAGACCACCAACCAGGTTTTTTAGTCATTGGATTGGTTAGGGAAACGAATTGATCACCCGATAAAGCGTGACAAATCAAAATCGCATTAGTTTTTTCTGAATTTAATTCCCCATAGGTTTCAAAGCCAATTTCAACATTTTTCAAAATTGCACCACAATCAAGTGATAGGGGGTTTTTTAATTTATGGATTTTGATGTTCTTGCTCATATTTTGTAATTAGCAGAGATACAAAATAAATGAACCTAGTGACACTAATAAAAATCATTACTTAAGAATAAATATTGGTTTTTGTTGCTTTGAAAGCACTAAAGCTAGTGCAAATTTAGGTTTTTAAATGGGTTTTGGTAAGGCTAAATTAATCATATTTATTGTATCTATAAGCAAGTATGGAGTAGTTTTTTGACTATTATAGAACGAAAAGGAAAAGCGCTTAAACCTGCGCAGCTTTCCGTGTTGGTTATTGATGATCAACCGTTCTATTGCAACTTGCTTAATGAAATTCTTCGCGCAATGGGCGTATCGCGTGTTGAAGTTGCTGAAAATGGTCGTGCGGCTTGCGAAGTTTTGCAAAGTTTTATGCCAAATATAATTATTTGTGATTGGGTGATGCCGGAAATGAACGGCCTTGAATTTGCAAGAAAAATTCGCCATTCAAGTAATAGTATTTTACGCCAAGTGCCAATAATTATGATAACGTCCAATAATTTGAGAAGCCAAATTATTGAGGCGCGTAGCGCAGGCGTTGATACTTTTGTCCTTAAGCCAATTTCAAACAAATCGGTTTGGGATAGGTTAAAAGAGGTTGTTGAAACACCGCGCGATTTTATCGTAGTTGATAATTATATTGGCCCATGTCGGCGTGCAAAAAAACAAAACCATGATTTTTATGGCCCATATCGTCGTCATGATGATCCAATGGAATTATCAATTGGAATTGCTGCTGAAACACGCGCAAAAAATCAGATGAACACTATTGCCAAAAAACTTCATCAATTGGTTGCAATGTTAAAAGCAGGCAAAAAAGAAGCTTTGTCCGAATTGAGCAGTGCAACACATGAAGTTATGTCAATTGCGAAAGAGGTTGATGATCATCAATTGGCAAAAATTTGTTGGTCACTAAATACGTATGTTGATAAATGTAATGCCGCAAATAGATTGCGTATCGATGTTGTAGCCGCGCATATTCAATCAATGGAAGTTCTAATCAATACGCCATTGGCGCAATCACAGATGCGCGATATTTTAGTTCAAGAACTTCATGGCGTGGTCATGAAATCTTTGCGTGCCGCTTAATTTATTTGATATTTAAAATCCCACCAATAACAAATTGGGTTGAGAATTTGGCAAGGTCATGCGCGCTTTGATTTTCATCCTTAACAAGTATGCGCCCCAATTCTTGGGCAATTCCAATGCATGAACTTACAAGATATTGGCTATTGATATGGCAATATTTTCCATCAATGCAAAATGAATTAAGATAGGTCGAAATTTCGTTAAAAAGCGCAAAAGATTCAGGGGTTTGATTGTTTGCCGAGGCCGATAAAATTTTATTATTATGGCTATTAACCAGCAATTCTTCGCGTTTAAAATTAAAATAGCTTAAGAATGCCTTATAAATAAATTTTCCAAAATCACCATCTGCCTCTTCAAATGCAGTTTTTATATGCGGCCTAAAGCGTGATAAAGCACTATCATGAAGTGCGATAAATACTTCTTCTTTGGTTTTAAAATAATTGTAAAAAGTACCAGATGCAAGATTTGTTCGTCTTATGATGTCGCGTATATTGCAAGTTTCATAACCAATTTCTAAGAAAACCAAACGTGCCGCATTAAGTATTTGCTCGCGATTGCGCAATTTGTTTTCAATGCGTTTTGGGGACGTTTTTATCTCTTGTAAATTTTCCATATGACCTCTTTTTTTAATACTTGCAAAAAAGTGGCATATCGTAAACTTTTTAATCGGAGGTCTTAATTGGGCGAAGATTGGATATTAATTTCATGAAGCTTTTTATGTTTTTATCGAGCTTAAACCATGCAATTCCTGCGGTTGGCAAATCTGCGGCAAGATAATGCGCGTCAATTGTTTCATCATTGCCCCTAAGGAAAAAGCGGCATAAATCATGAAGCCCTGGGTCATGGGCAATAAGCATTACATTCTTAAGATTGGTATCAATAACATTTTGCCAATAAATATTCGGTGATGCCAAATATAAATCCCTTGTTATTATCTCTTGCGAATTGGGGAAAATTTCTTTGGCTGCCTGCCATGTTTGAAAGGCCCTATTAGCAGATGATACAAGTGCAATTTCGGGTATAAAGCCAATTTCTAAAAGCCTTTGGGCTTGTTCTTTTGCATCTTTTATACCGCGTTCAACAAGGTTGCGTGAAAAATCATCATCGGCATCAAATGGCCTTTGGGCTTTGCCGTGACGGAAAATAACAAAATTCTCAATTACGCTATCTTTGAATAAGTTTTCTTGCATTTTTTTACTATGATAATTTTTGCATGATTTGTCATTCTTTTTGTCATGCCTTTTATCGTGGAAATTTTTCTCGCAACCATGTATTTGGCGCTGGCGCATTTTGTATTTGGTCGCGTTTTTTAAACAAAAAACCGCATACACTTTTGCAAAACGCTCTAAGAATGGAAAAACCTATGGAAAATGAATTTTCGCCACAAACCGCAGCATTAGCAAGTGAAGCCAAAGCATGGCCTTTTGAACAAGCAAAATTATTGCTTGAACGCCTAAAGCGCAAACCAAAAGATGGGGCGGTGATTTTTGAAACAGGTTATGGCCCGTCTGGCCTTCCACATATTGGAACTTTTGGCGAAGTTTCACGCACAACAATGGTGCGCCATGCGTTTGAAGTTTTAACAGAAGGCAAAATCCCAACCCGCCTTGTTTGTGTTTCGGATGATATGGATGGAATGCGCAAAGTTCCTGATAATGTTCCTAATCCTGAAATGCTGTCAAATTATCTTCAAATGCCACTTACTAAAGTGCCAGATCCATTTGGAACGCATGAAAGCTTTGCGCATCATAATAATGCGCGCCTTCGCGGTTTTTTGGATAGTTTTGGCTTTGATTATGAGTTTAAGTCGGCAACCGAACTTTATACTTCGGGCGCATTGGATAAAGCACTTTTGGGCGCTTTAAAGCATTTTGACGATATTATGAAAATCATGCTTCCAACCTTGGGTGAGGAAAGGCGCGCAACATATTCGCCATTCTTGCCAATTTCACCAAAAACAGGGCGTGTTTTATATGTTCCAATGAAATCAATTGATGCCGAAGCAGGAACAATTACTTTTGATGATGAAGACGGCGAAGAAACCACAATTCCAGTGACTGGCGGCAATACTAAACTTCAATGGAAGCCTGATTTTGGAATGCGTTGGGCGGCATTAGGTGTTGATTTTGAAATGTTTGGTAAAGACCATCAATCAAATTCAATTGTCTATTCACGCATTTGTAAAACCCTTGGCGCAGAGCCGCCAACCCAATTCGTTTACGAGCTTTTCCTTGATGATAAGGGTGAGAAAATTTCAAAATCAAAAGGAAATGGTATTTCGGTTGAAGAATGGCTTAAATATGCACCGCAAGAAAGCCTTGCGCTTTATAATTTCGTTAAACCGAAAACAGCCAAAAAACTTTATTTTGATGTGATACCAAAAGCGGTTGATGAATATTTGCAATATTTGGATGCTTATCATCGCGAAGATGTTGCAAAACAGCTTGAAAACCCAGTTTGGCATATTCATAGCGGTAAGCCGCCAGCAAGTGATTGCCCAATAAGCTTTAGTTTGTTGTTGAATTTGGTTGCGGCAGCAAATGCATCAAATCGTGATGTATTATGGGGCTTTATCAAAGCCTATGCACCAGATGCCAATTCACAATTCTTGGACAAATTGGTTGATTATGCATTGGCATATTATCAAGATTTCATCCTTCCAAATAAAAAATTCCGCACCCCAACAGATGTGGAGAGGACGGCAATCCTTGAACTTCGTGATGAATTGACAAAACTTGGCGACAGTAGAAATGGCGAAGAAATTCAAACGCTTGTTTTTGCAATTGGTAAAAATAATGGTTTTGAAAATCTTCGTGATTGGTTCAAAGCGCTTTATGAAGTTTTGTTAGGTCAAGAAACAGGGCCGCGCTTTGGTAATTTTATTGCGCTTTTTGGTGTAAAATCTACAATCGCGCTTATTGATGAAAAGCTATCCCAATAATTCATGTTGATTTTTGCATTTTTTTCATAAATTCAGCGTTTTGAGCTTTGCAACTTTTGATAATCATTTCATTGGTTTCTATTAGGTAAGTTATTGCATTATTTGCGATAAATGTGAAAATTAAACCTAAAAACCCAATGTTTTAGGTAGGAAAAATTTTTGTGCACTGCAAAAAAAGAGCTTTTTTTGCAAAATTTTGCATTACTTTGGGTTGAATTTTAATTTAAAATTCCCCAAATGAGTGTATGGATAATCGCGTATTTAAAATTGAAACACGTGACAATTGGCATGAAAATGCAAAAATTGGCAAATATTTTGGTTCGGCGCTTGATAAAAAAGATGGCTTTATTCACCTTTCAACAATCAAGCAATTGGGTCAAACTTTAAGCCTTTATTTTGCAGAAGTAAAAAATCTGATCATTGCTGAAATTGATGCTGATTATTATGGTGATTTAATGAAGTGGGAATTATCGCGTGGAGGCGCGTTATTTCCGCATTTATACGGCGATTTAGTTTTTGAATCTGTTCGTAAAATTTACGAAGTTGAATATATTGATGGTATTGCGCAAATACCAATGGAATTGAGAATTTAGGCATGTCAACAAACTCATTTAAATTTGATGTTTTGGGACGTGCCTTACATTTGCTTCCTGCTGAAACTGCGCATGATATTGCACTTAATGCATTTGAAATGGGTTTTGCCCCCCGCCTTGAATGTGAATATGATTTAAGCACTGATTTTGCAGGTTTAAAACTTCCAAATCCCGTGGGTTTTGCGGCGGGCTTTGACAAAAACGCCTATGTTGCTGATGAAATTCTATCTTCTGGATTTGGCTTTGTTGAATGCGGAACTGTTACGCCTTTACCGCAAGCAGGCAATCCAAGGCCAAGATTGTTCCGCCTAAAAGAAGACCTTGCCATTGTTAATGCGATGGGTTTTAATAAT
>JAPUEP010000202.1 GCA_027492515.1 Hyphomonadaceae bacterium | reverse complement strand
CAACATTAAAATAACAAAATATTATTTTAAGGTAATATTGTGAATAAGCAAAATAAAAAAATTAATTACACCGCGTATTTTATCGTTATGCTTTTTGTTGCATCATGTTCAATGCCAAAAACCCAGAGGATTAAGGTAAGTATCACCATGCAGGATGGTGATAAGGTTGTCACAACTAGCGCGGTGCAGCAATTTTCTTGTTATAAGACAATAGATGTTCAAGGTATGCCTTCTATCGGCGGTTGCGATATAAAGGGCGAGGCCATACCGATAAAATTTTCCAACAATAAATATGTTTTCATGCTTTTTACGGGAAGTAATATCCAAGGGACAAATGCTTCATTTTATACGAATGCGATACATAATAAAATTCCACAAAATGACAACGAAAGCTGGGATGTTTATCCTGAAAATGCGCCAATGTTTGTAACATTTGATAACTTAAATGACCCGAAAACTCTTAAGGCTGTTTATTTTCGAGAAAGGCAAGTTGTTGGGTATTATGAAGACTATAAGCCAGGGCCACTTTCTAATGTCGAAAAGCGCCCAGTCATGATCACGGAACCGCCAAATGCAAGCAAAGTTTTGGGGCAAAACATAGATATAGTTTCAATCCATGTTGAAAAAACTAAAGCGCATGTAACTTGGGGGCGCATTGAGAAGGTGCTGCCTTGGTTGAAGGGAATGGATACTGGTGACTTTCTGTTTGAAAGCCGAGGCGACAGTGGCGCAAGGAATAAAACCAAGCAACTTCAATTAATTAATTTTATTTGGAAATAGAAAATGACGACTTATAATGAAGTGTTTACTTCAATCCTCGCAATGGATTCTTACCGTAGAAACAATAATCAAGACTGGTTATTCACTTCCTAATTGCTTCCCTTGAGGGAAGCTGTCACCGAAGGTGACTGAAGGGTGGATGTTTCGGGGACAAATAACGCCGCCACAAGCCACCAATGTCGTCCCACCCTTCCGCCCGCTTTGCGGGCACCTTCCCTCAAGGGAAGGAATTAGGTTTCGTCATCGAATGGAAGTGCCAACATATCATCCGCCACGCTTGGCAATTCTACCGCTTCTACATCCCTAAGTTTGCGTTCGATTACGCGGGTTCTTCTGCCTGCTTGGTCGACTGTGTTTTGGGCGCTTTCTAATTGTTTTTTTAATTTGTCCCATACTTCGCCATATTTGGTGAATTCGGATTTTGCCGCGCCCAAAATTTGCCAAACCTCGGAAGAGCGTTTTTCAATCGCCAAAGTCCTAAAACCCATTTGGAGGGAGGAGAGGGTGGCAGCAAGCGTGGTCGGCCCCGTAACCATTATGCGAAATTCGGATTGAAGGCTTTGGGTAAAGCCTGCCTTGCGCACCACTTCGGCAAAAAGCCCTTCGGTTGGGAGGTACATGATGGCGAAATCGGTTGTATGCGGCGGGGCAATATATTTTTCGGATATTGTCTTGGCTTGAAGGCGAATTGCGCGTTCTAAAACCGCCTCCGCCTTATCTATATCCTCTGGTGTGCCAGTATCTTGTGCGATTACAAGGCGTTCGTAATCCTCCTGTGGGAATTTGGCATCGATTGGAAGATAGACGGGGGTATCGTCAAATTTGCCCGGTAATTTGATTGCAAATTCAACCAAAACATTTTTTTCAGGATTAACTTTGGCATTTTTCTCATATTGATCGCGGTGAAGCATATCATCAAGCAGCATTTCAAGCTGCACCTCACCCCATGTGCCGCGCGATTTAACATTTGTAAGCACTTTTTTGAGGTCGCCAACGCCCGTGGCAAGATTTTGCATTTCGCCCAACCCCTTATGAACCAAATCAAGGCGGTCGGAAACCAATTTAAAACTCTCACCTAATCGTTGCTCCAATGTGCCTTGCAGTTTTTCATCAACAGTTTGGCGCATTTTTTCAAGTTTCTCTTCGTTCTCTTTACGAAGTTGGGTTAATTGTGTGGTCAAAGTTTCGCGTATCACTTCGCCGCGTTTTTCATTTAATTCAACCAATGCCTTTATGGTTTCATCAATTTTATGAAGCGCCATTGATTGGCTTTGCGCAAAAGTATCAAACACCATTTTTTGCGCTTCATCCTGCTTTTGCCGCCCTTCAAGATTTTCGGTGCGCAAATTGGCAAGTGTGGTTGATTGAAGTTGCGTAAAGCCATCAAATTTTTGATTTAAGCCATTGTCTAATTTGGATAAATTACTGGTCAAATCTAATTTCAATGCATTGGAATTTTCGCCAAGATTTTGAAAATTATGTTTCAATGCGCTTTCCAAAACCGCCAAGGAGGTTTTGATTTCATTGGCAGAATTTTGGGCAATATTTTTTGCATTTGCCGCATTCTGATAGGCAAAAAAGCCAAATATAAGCCCCAAAAGCCCAATAACAATCAATGCCAAAAGCGTGAAAAACAATGTATCAATCGAAATATTCATCCAAAACCCCAATGCACAATTCGGGTTAAACCTATTCGATTAAGACGTCAAAATCGGGCGTTAGCGTTTTTAGGCAATGCGAACTTTTGAATGTTGTAATGGAATTGCGCTTGTGCGTTTTGAAACATTGATTACGATGCGTGATTGAACATCGGATACAAGGCCAATACCAAGCAATTTATCGCGTAAGAATGCATCATAGGCGTGCATGTCAGAAGTAATAACGCGTATCATATAATCAACCGCGCCAGTGACGGTTGCGCAATCAACAACTTCGGGCCAACCCGCGACCGCAGTTTCAAATTTTTCAAGATTTTCGCGGTTCGGAAGGGCAAGTTTAACGCTTGCCATAACTTCAAAATCAAGCCCCAAGGCTTCGCGGTCAAGAAGGGTTACGCGTTTGGCAATTACATTGATTTCTTCAAGGCGTTTTATACGGCGCCAGCATGGTGATGAAGAAAGCCCGATTCTGTCGGCTATTTCGGCAACTGAAAGCCCTGCATCTTCTTGAATTAATTCAAGAATTCTAAAATCAATGCTATCAAGTTCAATTGTCATATTCAAAACCTTGCGTCAGAAGCTGTAATTTCGGTAATATTTCGCACTTGCAGCGAAATAGGTGGGTTATTTTTGCGTAAACAGTCTAATAGGCGCAATAATATTGCGTGTCAATGGCTATCGATAGAATATTTAGGTGAGATTTTCTTTTAATTTTCTGCGCATAATATTGTGGCACAAAATAGTGGCAAAAATTTATGTTAAGACGCCATAACACAAAGTTTTGCAAACATATATAAATAATAAGTCTTAGACTGTAATATTTCGAGGGAATGAATGCAACATCGCGAAGTAAATTTATCCGACAAGTATGAGTTAAATCAAAATCGAGTATTTTTAAGCGGTATTCAGGCATTAGTTCGCCTTCCACTTGAACAAAGACACCGCGATAAATTAAATTCAATAAATAGTGCGGGCTTTATTTCTGGTTATCGTGGTTCACCACTTGGTGGCTATGATATGCAATTAAATGCGGCTAAGAAATACCTTCAAGAAGGTAATATTCACTTTTGGCCTGGGCTAAACGAAGATTTGGGCGCAACTGCGGTTTGGGGCTCACAGGCTTTGGGTCTATTCTCTGGCGCAAAGGTTGATGGCGTTTTTGGCATTTGGTATGGCAAAGCCCCAGGGGTTGATAGATGCGGTGATGTTTTCAAACACGCCAATTTTGCGGGAACTTCTAAATTTGGCGGTGCACTTGCAATTGCGGGTGATGACCATAATTGCAAATCTTCAACTTTACCAAGTCAGTCTGAATTTGCCTTTGCCGATGCAGAAATTCCGGTTTTAAACCCTTCAAATATCCAAGAAGTCCTTGATTATGGGCTTTATGGCATTGAAATGTCACGCTTTTGCGGTGCGTGGGTGGCATTGATTGCGGTTGCAGATACAATGGATAGTGGTGCGGTTATTAATGTTAATATCGACAGGATTGATATTAAAAAACCCGATGCATCAACTTTGCCACCAAGTGGGGTTTCAATTCGCCGTAATGATGACCCAATGGCAAAAGAAGCACGCCTTCGCCAATTCAAAATCCCTGCGGCACAAGAATTTGTTCGCGTTAATGGCCTTGATAAAGTAACACTTGAAGCCAAGAAACGTAAATTCGGAATTATCGCATCGGGTCAAGCATATAATGATGTGCTTGAGGCGCTTGATTTTATGGGGCTTGATTTTGAGACTTTGTCCAAAAACGGCATATCGCTTTATAAAGGTGCAATGCCATGGCCGCTTGAACCACAGGGTGTTTTGGAATTTGCAAAGGGGCATGAAACCCTTTTGGTGGTTGAACACAAAAGGCCATTAATCGAAAACCAAGTTAAAAATATTCTTTATGATAATATCGATGGCAAAAGACCAAAAGTATTGGGAAAAAAGGATGAAAATGGCAATCTTTATCTAAATGATATTGCCACATTGCAAGTTCATGAAATCGGGCGTGCGATTTTGCGCCTTATAGATGATGGCAAAAGCTTTAAAAAGGCCAATGAAGCGATTGAACGCGCAAAATCAACCCTTGAAAATGCCTATACTTTAGAAGGTGATAGCAAAAGAAACCCGCATTTCTGCTCTGGCTGCCCGCATAATACTTCAACAATGGTTCCAGAGGGTTCGCGCGCTTTGGCGGGTATTGGCTGTCACTATATGGCGAATTTCATGCCAAATCGTAATACCGACATGACATCACACATGGGCGGTGAGGGGGTTACATGGATAGGCCAAGCACCTTTTACGGATGAAGAGCATATTTTCGCAAACCTAGGTGATGGCACATATTCCCATTCTGGCTCGCTCGCAATTCGTGCGGCGGTTACGGCGGGAATTAATATAACTTATAAATTGCTTTATAATGACGCCGTTGCCATGACGGGTGGTCAATCAACTGAAAGCGGGCAATCAGTTCCCCAAATCGCCAAACAATTATTAGGTGAGGGGGTTGCACAAGTTGTAATCGTTGCCGATGACCCAAGCCGCTATGACCATGTTCGCCTTGAGCCAAGTGTTCGGGTATATCACCGAAGCCTTTTGAATGAAGTACAAGAAAGATTGCGCAAATCAAAAGGTGTAAGCGTTTTGATTTATGATCAAATGTGCGCCACCGAAAAGCGTCGCCGTATCAAACGCGGCCTTATGCAGGCAAAAGATACACGCGTTTTCATCAATAAAATGGTGTGCGAAGGTTGCGGCGATTGTGGTGTGAAATCAAATTGCTTATCGCTTCACCCTGTTGAAACTGAATTTGGTACAAAGCGCGAGATTGACCAATCAAGCTGTAACCAAGATACAAGATGCGTTGATGGTTTCTGCCCTTCATTTGTGACTGTTGAAGGGGCGATAAATGCCAAACGTCAAAGGCCGCGCCCTGAATTTGATGCAACGCTTTTACCACTTCCGGAAATGCCAGATTTGCAAAAACCATATTCAATGATTTTCGCGGGGGTTGGTGGCACTGGCGTAACAACTGTGTCGGCAATTATTGGCATGGCGGCGCATGTTGATGGTAAAAATTCAACCACACTTGATATGACGGGCCTTGCGCAAAAAGGTGGGCAGGTTTTATCTCATATTCGTATTGCCAAAGGCGATGTTCCAATCCATTCGGGCCGCGTGCCTGTTTCAATGGCAAATGCGGCAATTATTGGTGATTTGATTGTGGCAACTAATTTGGATGCGTTGAAATTGGTTTCAACCGATGTTTCGGCGGCGGTTTGCAATTCTGATATTGCCCCAACATCTGAATTCATTTTTGACAGAAATCGCAAATATCAAAATGTTCCAAAAATTGAATTATTTGCCAAAGCCGTAAATTCAATCGACACAATCAATGCCGAGGCGATTGCCAATGAATATCTTTATGATGCCATGTTCTCAAACATGGTTTTGATGGGCTTTGCATGGCAAAAAGGGCTTATTCCTGTTTCATTGCGTGGTATTTATCGTGCAATAAAAATGAATGGTGCGGCGGTTGTTGATAATATGCTTGCCTTTGATTTGGGGCGTATTGCGGCACATGACCCAGCACGCTTAATTGAATTAGTTCCGCCGCGCAAAGTTCCAGATAAGAAAACTTTGCCTGATTTGATTAATCACCGCGCACAATTCTTAATTGATTATCAGGATAAAAAACTTGCCGATAAATTCATTTCAATAATTGAAAATGCGGCGAAAATTGAAAAAGAAAAACTTGGAAGCGATGAATTAGCTTATTCAATCGCCGAAAACCTTTTCAAATTAATGGCCTATAAGGATGAGTATGAGGTTGCACGCCTTTATTCACAGGATGAATATTGGAATGAATTAAGATCAACGCTTGGCGGTGATATAAAAATCAATCTTTGGCTTGCGCCGCCATTATTCGCCAAAAAAGACCCAATCACTGGCGAAATGATAAAGCAAAAATATGGAAGTTCTATGTTTGCATTCTTCAAAATTATGAAGAATTTCAAATTCCTTCGTGGCTCTGCATTGGATATTTTTGGTTATAGTGAAGAGCGTAAAACCGAACGTGCTTTAATTGCGCAATATATTGAAGATATTGATGTTTTAATGTCAGCTTTAAATAAAGATAATTTTGAATTGGCACTTAAAATTGCACAAATTCCGCAAGAAATTCGTGGCTATGGGCATGTCAAAGAGAAATCAGTCGTGAAATGCGCTAAATTGCGTGAAACATTATTAAAGCAATTTAAAGCTAAATAATTATTGCGTTTTGACTTATTGTCTTACCTAAAACATTGGCGCCGGCAAAGCTGGCGTCATCTGTTTTGGCATTTGCAAAATTTGCCTCATGCAAAAATGCATTATCAAAACAAGCATAACGAAGGTCTGCATTCGTAAAGTCCGATATTTTATTTATATTTCCAATTATCAGGCTGCCAAGGTTTGCATGGCTAAAATTGGCTTTGATTAGGCGTGCATTCCTAAAGTTTGCGCCGCGCAAATCAGACTTTATGAATGAAGCGCCGCGTAAATCTGCATTTTCAAAGTTTGCGCCTTGTAATTGCGATTCCATGAATAATATCCCTGCGGCAATGCAGTTTTTTGCATTAAGGGCCGTAAGGCATCTTTCTTTGAAATATTGTGAAATCACCCTTAAATCAAGGTTTTCAAAATTGGCGACATTGCCAGTGCTGCCATTTGTTTCATACCAAGTTTGGTGGTTAATTAATGATTGTATTAAATTGTTTTTATTTGCATTTTCTTGTTTGCCAACGCTTAATAATGCACCAGTTAAATTATTCGAAGCTGGAATATTTTGTCCAAAATTCGTTCCTGTTAATATTGCATCATAGAAAATTGCGCCATCAATAAGCGCGCCTTTTAAGGTCGCACCTGCAAGGTTTGCACCACTAAAATCGCAATTTTTTAATAATGCACCCGCAAGGTTCGCGCCATTTAATGTTGAAAATTGAAAATTTGCGCCATAAGCAGCAATATTTCCCATTTTAGAATTGCCAAGATTGGCGCCACTAAAATTGGCATTTTGTGCATCCGTTGGCCTATCAATACTATCTATGTTGCTAATTTGATTGCTATTATCAATTTTTGGAATTTTGCCTTCGCGCAAATCGGCATCTTCTAAATTTGCCATGGCAAGATCTGCGCCGCGAAGAATTGCCCCGCGAATATCAGCCTTTACCATAGAAACTGATTTCATTTTCGCATTAGAGAAGTTACAGCCACTTACAGAAGAGCCATCAAAACAGCAATTTTCAAGATTTGCGCGCGAAAAATCGCATGAAATAAAAATGGCCTCTGAAAAATCGAAATCATGAAAATTTAAGTCAGAAAAATCAGCAAATTTTATTATAAGCCTTTGACCACTGACGCCGCCATTTAGATAGTTTTTATGTAGTTTCAACAATTCTTCTAAATTGTCGGGTAAAATACGTGCCAGGTGTTGGTTCATTTTTATTATCCTTAGGCGCATAATTTATATGAATCAGCTAAAAATTATACGAAAATGAATAATAAAATTTTATCGAAATGGCGTTTTAATTTCTATTTGTCGTCTTTATGACATTCTGCACTAATTTTCATATCACTGATAAATATGCTGAATATGCTATTGCCGTTTTGTTAAAGCTGCATTAGATGGGCACATCCCAAGTGGCTGGGTAGCTCAGCTGGTTAGAG
>JAPUEP010000201.1 GCA_027492515.1 Hyphomonadaceae bacterium | reverse complement strand
CCTGTTATTGGTTTCTTGTCTTGGTTCTTTTTTGGGCCAAAAGCGCCAAAAGGAAACAATTAGTCGCCACCACCTTGCATAAACCCACCGAATGCGGCCTGTAATTTTTGCAATTGGTCATTAACAGGGTTTTGAATTGGCGCTTCTTCTTCTTCGTTGAACATCGCACTATCAAGGCGTTCAATACGGATATAAAGGCGCTCTGAACGAATAAGAAGATCTTTCAATTTTGGTGGTAAATCATGCGCAGGGTTTAGGCTTGTGGCGCAGATTGCCTTTGCGCCAATGCGGTATTTTTCGTCAAGCGCGTCCTTCGCGCTCATTTCGCCTTCTTTAATTGCACGTTGCACCAATAACCAAGATGCAGTTTGCATAAGGCGCGTTGTTAGGCGCATTGATTCAGATGCATAAGCAAGCGCGGCATTTCTATCCAGTAATTTTGATTCTTGGCGGCCTTCACCATCAAGATATTGCGCAGTCTCTTCAACCAAATCCATGCCATCAACAAAGATTTTTTCAAAAACCTCTGAATTTGCAAAAGCAGAAATTTTTTCAGCGCGCGTAATATTTTCTTTTAGTTCGAAAGCCATCATTATACCATTTTGTAAATAATTATACGTTTTTAACCTTCAAAGCAATTCGCGTGCCGAATTTTATCCATTATGGTTACCAAAGAGTGCTTGCGCTGCATTTAGTGTTGATTTCTTCTTTGTAATTGCATTTTCGCAGCGTGAAATTTCTTCACGAAGGGCGATTATACGCTCCTCTAGTTCGCTGACTGATAGATTATCTAAATCAAGTGGTTTGGTATTTGGCTTTTGGATAGGTTCTTCGTCAAACATTTTGTGCCGCTCTTAAATTCAAATTACATTTTTACTATTATACATTAAGTATGCAAGCCGTAAAATTGCCTTATCTGTGCCCCAGAATGATTTTATTTTCGCCTTAATTAAAGAATAAAAATTTGAATGCACAAATTTTTATCAATATTTTTTACAATCGGTTTGGCGTTTTCACCAATTAATTTGTTTGCGCAAACAAACCCAAATTCACCAAGGCTTGCACAAATTTCAAAAAAAATCACGCCAAGCCTTATAAATGATTTAAACAAAAGAAATTTGAAATTCGGCAACCGCGTTTTTGTCAGAATCTATAAACAATCAAGCATTTTAGAGCTTTGGATAAAGGATGATAAAAATTATAAATTATACAAAACCTATAATATTTGCACATTCTCAGGAAATCTCGGCCCAAAATTAAAAGAAGGTGATAGGCAGGCGCCAGAGGGAATTTATTGGGTTTCAAAGTCACAATTAAACCCCAATAGTAATTATCATTTATCTTTAAACCTTGGTTATCCCAATCAATATGACAGATATTATAAGCGCACAGGTGATGCATTAATGGTGCATGGTAATTGTGTTTCGATTGGTTGTTATGCAATTACTGATAAAAATATCGAAGAAGTATATCTTCTAATCAATGCAGCCTTAGAAAATGGGCAAGATAGAGTTCAATTTCATGTTTTGCCATTTAAGCCAACAAAAAATAATCTTATTGCCTATCGCAATGATAAATGGGCATCATTTTGGAACGAACTGGCCAAAATTGATTTAGCATTTGAAAAGAGCTTTATTGTTCCCAAGGTTAGTATTAAGGATGGGCATTATATTTTAATGGATTAAATATGCGCGCGATTATTGCAAAGCCTAATGCACCACTTGAAATTCAAGAAATTGAAATTCCAAAACCTAAATCAAACGAAGTTTTGATAAAAATTCATGCCGCCGGTATTAATCGCCCCGATTTATTACAGCGCGCTGGTCTTTATCCACCGCCGCCGAATGCATCACCGCTAATGGGGCTAGAGGCGGCGGGTGAAATTGTCGAAATTGGTGACAATATAAGTGAATATAAAATAGGTGATAAAGTTTGCGCGCTTTTAAACGGCGGTGGTTATGCCGAATATGCAATCGCCTATGAAGGGTGCTGCTTTAAAATACCTGATAATCTTTCTGTGATTGAGGCCGCAGCAATTCCAGAAACAATAATGACCGTTTACACCAATGTTTTTGATGTTTGTGGCCTTAAAAAGGGTGATAATTTCCTTGTCCATGGCGGGGCATCGGGCATTGGCACAATGGCAATTCAAATGGCGCGCGCAATTGATGCAATTGTTTTCACAAGTGTCGGAAGCGATGAAAAGGCAAAATTCTGCGAGCAAATTGGTGCCAATATGGCAATTAATTACAAGCAAGATGATTTTGAAGAAATTATAAAACCTGTTGGAATTGATGTTATTCTTGATATGGTTGGCGGGCCATATATTCAAAAGAACATTAATATCCTTAATGATAAAGGCAGGCTTTGTAATATTGCCTATCTTCAAGGGCCAAAAGCACAAATAAATTTCATGCGCCTTATGCTTAAACGCCTTACAATCACTGGCTCAACCCTCCGTTCACGTAGCGATGAGGAAAAAGGCGAAATTGCAAATGGCGTAAAGCGCGATTTTTGGAAATATATCGAAAATGGTCAAATCAAACCAATTATTGACAGCGTATTTAATTTCGAAGATTGCGAAAAAGCCCACCAATTAATGGCAAGCAATAATCACAAAGGCAAAATTATTCTTGCGGTTTCAAAATAGGCGCAAGAAAATTTTCCATTTCGGTTAAAAACTGCGCACGTGTCTTTTCACGCGATAGCCAATGATCTTCATCTTTCAATTCAATATATTTTACATCCTTGCCTGCCTTTTTAAGAGCCGCATACATTTTTTGGCTTTGCTCCGGCATTACCACTGTGTCATCCGTGCCAGTCATTAAAAGAACGGGGGATTTTATTTTGTCGACCATATAAAGCGGTGATATCGAGTGTATTTTTGCCGAATCATACCGCGTAACGCCCATATGCTCACGCCAATAGGCAACTGACAAAGAAACTCCATCCCCTCGATTTTCGCCTGTCAATTGCATAGCCGCTAGGTCAAATACACCACCAAAACTTATTGCACACTTGAATCTTTCAGGATCTTGCGCCGCACCAACTAATGCCGAATAACCACCATATGAACCACCAACAATACAAACACGGTTTTTATCTACATCGCCTTTTGAAATTTCATATTCTAAAGCTTCTATAGTATCTGTTTGCATTTTGCCCGCCCATTCTCCATAGCCAGCATCAGCAAAATCATTTCCATTGCCAGTTGACCCGCGAAATTGTGGTTGGATTACAATATAACCGCGAGTTGATAAAAACTGAGAAATATAATCAAAACCAATATCATCTTGCGCTTTTGGGCCACCATGAGGAAGCAATATCGCGGGCATTTTTTTATTATTTGGATTTTTGGGCCTTGTAATAAAAACTGGGATTTCTAACCCATCCGAAGCCTTAAATTTTTCAAGTGTTTTTACTGGAAAATCATATTTTAAAAAAGAATCTGATACGGGAACTAATCCTGTAGCGGTCTTATCTTTTGTTTTATAAAGATAAGTTTGAGTTTTTTGATTTCCCGCTTCGGCATTTACAATTAAATTTTCAAAATTCTCATCCCAATCAACTATTGTTAAATATTTATCCGAAAAAGTTTTCTTTAATAAATTTTGCTGATTTTCAAGCTTGTCATCAATCCATTTGATATTTGGATAATATCCTTCAAATTGAATTCCTAATGGTATTTTTTTGTATGAATCAATTATAATGCTTGAAACATTACGTTTTTCATCAGCAAAATAATTTTCAATTTCGATTGTATCTAATTTCAATTTCTTGGCTACAGATTTGTTATCTTCTAGATCCAAAATTAAAATTGTATTATCATCTAAGAAACCTTCAATTGAAAAAGGAAGCGATATGTTGCCCTGAATATCAAGAAGCTGTTTCTTCTTTTTATCTGTAATATCAAAAAGAGCCACACGCTTGTTTTTAGCATCTATATCAACACGTAGCCTTGGATTGCCATGCTTATCAACGTAAAAACTATTTGTTAGATAATTGCCCCTTACAAGTTCATTCCACCTGCCTGTGTTAAGATCTATTGAAAATAGTGAGTAAACAAAATCTCCATCCCAAATGTATGATCCTGACATTATTATTTTTTGATTTTCGCTATCAATATATAAAATAGGCAGCCTTGTATTTCTCTCAAATTTTTCATCTGGAACCAATATTCTGGCTTTTTTTGTAGATACTGAATATGAAATTGTTCTATAGATTTCATATTTATAATCGTTTTTTCTTGATCCTTTTTCATCATTGAAGGAAAAAGAAACTGTTATAAGTAAATGGTCATTATCGGCCCAAAATAAATTTCTAGCTTTTGTTTCTTTTCTAACAGCAACAGGTGTTTCAACCCCAGTTTCTGTATCAAGAACAATAACTCTTGCGTCTTCATTATCCCCGCTTAAAAACGCAATTTTTTTTCCATCTTTTGAAATTGAGAAGCTTCTATCATCTGTAAGAGCAAAATCAAAAGCACTAGGTGGGGTGGGGTTAATTTGTGGCTGCGCTATAGAATTTTCTGAATACAAAAGTAATAAAACAGATAAAGAAAAGACCTTTTTAAACATTTACCACCCCAAAAATCAGGTTCAAAGTAAATATTTAAATTAAATAGTCAATATTAATAATTATTACTCGCCATATCCCATTATTGCTTTGATTTCGGTGAATTCGTCTATGCCGTATTCGCCCCATTCGCGGCCTGTTCCTGATTGTTTATATCCACCAAAAGGTGCGGCATTATCGGTTGGGGCGCCATTTATGTGAACCATGCCTGCGCGGATTTTGCGGGCGACTTTTTTTGCATGATCCAAATCGCCTTGAATATAAGATGATAGGCCATATGGCGTATCATTTGCCATCTCAATGGCTTCTTCCTCTGTGTCATAAGGAATAATTGTTAGAACAGGGCCAAAAACTTCCTCGCGTGCGATTGTGGTTTTATTATCTTTAGAAACAAAAATCGTCGGTTTAACAAAATAACCTTTTTCCAAGCCATCAGGGCGACCAGTACCACCACAAAGCAATTCATTACCTTCATCAATTGCCGCCTGTATCATTGAATTTACTTTTTCAAATTGGCGCGCATTCGAAACCGGGCCAATTGCACCTTTTGGCGCATTTTCAGGCATTGCAACCATTGTTGATGCACCCGCCGCTTTTGCAATTTCTTTGGCTTGTTCAAGTTTGGCGCGCGGAACCAACATACGGGTTGGCGCATTACAGCTTTGACCAGTGTTGGTCATGCAAATTCGAACCCCAATTTTAACCGCTTTTTCCAAATCGGCATCATCAAGAATAATGTTTGGCGATTTGCCACCTAATTCAAGGCCAACTTTTTTCACCGTATTGGCGCTATTTTTGGTAATTTCAACGCCCGCACGCGTTGAGCCGGTGAAAGAAACAAAATCAATATCAGGATGCGATGAAAGCGGCGCACCAACCCCCAAACCATCACCATTAACAAGGTTAAACACACCCTTTGGGACACCTGCATCATGCAGAATTTCAGCTAAAATAATGGCATCAAGCGGGGCAAGTTCGGAAGGTTTCAAAACCATTGTGCAACCCACCGCCAATGCAGGGGCAACTTTACATGCAACTTGATTTATCGGCCAATTCCATGGCGTTATAAGGCCACAAACACCAACAGGTTCACGCACCACACGTGTATTTCCCATTTTACGTTCAAAAGCATAATTTTTTAAAACCTTCAAAGTTTCGGCAAAATGCCCAATTCCTGACGGCGCTTGCGCAGCGATTGAAAGCCACATTGGTGCGCCCATTTCTTGCGATATTGCCACCGCAATCTCTTCATTGCGCGCAATAAGCCCTTCACAAATTTTTTCGAAAAGCGCGATACGTTCATCAAGGCTGGTTTGGGAATAGGTTTCAAATGCCGCCTTTGCCGCCGCAATCGCCAAATCAACATCATGGGGCGAACCAAGTGAGATTGTGGCGAAGGCTTCTTCGGTCGCGGGATTTATGATTTCATGCGTTTTTGGAATAATTGGATTAACCCATGCGCCATTTATATAAAATTGTGTTTTTGAAATCATTTTAATCCCCATTTACTTCATCCTATTTGCCAATGGTTGCAAATGAAATCAAGTAAGTGGCGATTAAATATTCATTTTATAAACTGTATCTATAAACAATTTTTATGATAATATATATTTAAATTGTAATTTTAAATGAGTTTATGATGCGCTATTATAGATTTTTAGGGTTGTTATTTTTCCTTATTTTCAAGCCAGATATAATTTTGGCTACGCCATCAAGCGAACAAAATTTAATTGATTATTTCAAAAATAATTGTGAAAAAGTTGGAAATGAAATTTGGGGAACTTCCCTTTGTTCTAAAGTAATTATTATAAATAAAGAAACAGGGGAAGTCTTTAAATCCCATCCAAATAGCAGCCCAATACCACCAATGCGCGCAAATACATCCTTTGATTGGAATGGTGAAAATTGGCTTATGATACTTGCCCCCTTGCCAAGTGATGAAACAAAGCAAAAAGCACTTATTTTTCATGAGGCATGGCATACAAAACAGCAAAAACTTGGCTTTACTTCTGATGTTGGTGCGTTGCCGTCACATTTTGATGAAATTATGGGGCGTTATTATTTATTTTTAGAATGGCGCGCTTTGGAAAAAGCATTAGAATCTAAAAATAGCGCCCGCAAAATAGCACTTGGCAATGCATTATGGGCACGAAATATGCGGTTTGAAATATTTAAAAACGCACGCATGACCGAAACTTCCCTTATGTTGCATGAGGGTTTGGCAGAATATACGGGTATTAAATCGCAAAAAAATAGTGGAAAAAAAATACTTATTGAGAATTTAAAAAATGCGGAGAGCCGAAAAGGCCTTGCGCGGTCCTTTGCATATATAAGCGGTCCCACATACGGTTTATTGCTTGATGATTATGATAAGGAATGGGCAAAAAACCTAAAGCCAGGGGTGGATTTTATACAACAACTTCCAATTGCCCCCATCCCAATAATGAATAATAAATATTCATCAGATGATTTGCTTAAACAAATTAAAACGGAATTTGATAAAAACAAAGAAATTAAAGACAAAATTATCAATTCACTTTTGCCGCAAAACGCACTTGAATTGCCATTAATAAATATGAGCATGGATTTTGACCCCAACCAAGTTATTGTTGACGAAAAACTTGGCACAATTTATCAAAAAATCACCATTAGGGATTCATGGGGCAGTATTGAAGTTAATAATTCTGCGCTTCTTATTTCACAAGATTTTAGCAAAATTTATGTTCCATGGCCGATTGATGATAAAATAAAGCTAAATCTTATTGATGGCTATGAGATTTCAAAAATCGAAAATCGGAATTTTGTTCGAAAAAAATCGAATTAAATATCCATTTTATAAACAATGAATTCAGACGGGCCCGCCATTTTTTCATATAGAATTTGTGCGCGTTCATTGGTTTTTTGGGTTTGCCAATAAACGTGGCGCAAATCATTTTCACGCGCAAAATCAGCAACAGCATTTATAAGCGCGCGCCCAACGCCACCACCGCGAACATTGGGATCAACAAACAAATCCTCAAGATAGCAAACATCTTTGGCTGACCATGTATTGCGATGAACAATATAATGCACAAGCCCAATTGCCCTATCCCCATCAAACGCCAAAAACCCACCCATATTTTTTTCATCAGGGTCACAAAGACGTTCAAAAACAATATCAGTTATTTCAGGCGCAAGGCTTGATTTATAAAATTCAAGATAACCCTGCCAAAGGGGGAGCCATTGAAAATTATGTATTCGCTCAATTAAATCTATTTTCATGAAATTTCATTCAATCCTAAAAATACTATCCTGTATCATAGCGCAGGACATACTTCTGTTGCTAGAATAATGCTCACATGCTACCAATCATTAATGAAAAAAACCGCTAAAGAAGTCTTAAAGTTGTTACTCGATTCTGTTTATACCGTTAATGGTGATGGCAGAGGATACAGTTCATTTATGAGTGGGAATATTGTTGCTACACTTTATTTTAATTTTGATTTACTGAATCGAGGTGCTATTGCACTTGATCAACTCAACCTACAACATTTTCAAAACTTTCCAATCCCAGATCTATGCGAGTTACTAAGGCGCTTCATAATT
>JAPUEP010000200.1 GCA_027492515.1 Hyphomonadaceae bacterium | reverse complement strand
AAGTTCGAATGCAATTTTTGAAATAAGATCGCCAAAAACAGAATGCAATTCGGGCGGCGAAGTTTCCATATTTGCAAAAAACATTGCAGTTACTTCGTTCAAAAGCTCGCGGCGTTTTTCCGACGAATCTTCTGCTGCAATTTCTAGCAATTTATTATATTTCTGCCCGATATCCATTTTGGTCCCAAATTATTTTATCGCGCTTTTCTGTGCGCGTGTTTACTCACGATGCTATAATTGCATAATTAGGTGAAAATTGGATTTCTAAACGTGGTTAAATATTTCTTTATGGCAGAAATTCTTTTAATTAATCCATGCGTTACTATTAAGTTAGCCTTCACTTGAATGGCGTCGTAATGGTCCAACTACATTACCATCGCTTTTTTGTTCTTGTGATTTGCTAAATAATCCAAAAAACCCTTTTTTATCATTTGATTGCGTTGATTTTTCCTGCCCCTGACTATCAGAATTTTTATCATTTTCTTCTTTTGGCATCGGAATTGGCGTTGTATTTGAATAATCATAAGATGGGTTATTGGTTCCATTTGCCACTGATTGGGCAACTTCATTCCATTCTTTTTGAACCGAATAGCCACTTCCATTTTGTGAACTATTGCGCAATTGGGCGCGGCGCATTTCGGCGGCATCAACCATTCCATCAGCACCAACAAATTGTTGCATATTTTGTGCCTGACCGCTTCTTAAAGGGCCGACTGTACGTTTTTGGGTGTTTTGATCTGGCTGAATTGGCATTGCAGCTTTTTGTGAAAGGGAGGTTGGCGAATTTGACGCCATTTTCACTGGCTGAGTTTGTTGAACAGATTGTTGGGCTTGAGGTTGTGGTTGTGGCAAAGGTTGAAATTGCGTTTGCGGCACATATTGCGGCGCTGATTGTGTTGGCGGCGCAAAGCTTACACTTGCATTATTTCTTGGCGGGGTTTGAACGGGCGGAATGTTATTTTGCTGATTTAAAACAATATTATTATTTGCCATTTGTATGTTATTATTCAATGGCTTAACGGAATAATTGCCTTGATATAAATTATTATTCGATGCAGGCTTGTCGCTTGGTATATTTGCAATATTAACATCAGCCACAGCGTTCGAGCGGCGAAGCGGAAGCCCCATTTGCGAACCTTGTGGGGCATTTATATTGGAACTATTTGAAAAATTACATTGACCAGTGCTTGCACCTGTTGTTCCAATTTTAACGGGTGAATAAACCCATGCCGCACATGTCATATCTGCGGTGCAGGCCATTGCACATTCTTTGGCGGAAGAAGTGAAAACCATGCCAATGCGTGCATTTTGCGCCAATGCGTCAGAATAAATAAAGGCGAAGCCTGCGCCAATCAATCCAAAAGTGATAATTTTATTTTTTAATGAATTCTTCAAGGTCGGCCCCATGTTTCAATTGAACACAAATATAGGGCGATAATTAGATTATTCGGTTAAGAAGAACTTAAAGAAGCTTTCTTTTCTTCAAGTTCAAGCCATTCATATTCCATATCTTCAAGTTTTTGACGGCATACTTCTAATTCTTGGCTTAATTTATCAAATTTTGCGCGGTCTTTTTGGTATAATTGTGGATCGTGCAATTGGGTTTCAAGGGTTTGGATTTTCCCTTCAAATTGCGGCATTAATTTGCCCAATTCTTCAAGCCTGAAATTATCTTTATAGGAAAGGCGGGTTTGTGCTTTCGGCGGCGGCGGTGGGGGCGGTGGTGCTTTTTTTACTGTTGGATTTTTATTAATTTTACTAATTAATTTAAGCCCTTGCCCCTCTAAGTCCGACCAACCGCCAGAGGTTTCAAGCCAGCGCCCATCACCCAATGGCGCAAGGGTTGAGGTAACCACATTATCCAAAAATGCCCTATCATGGCTTACAAGGATTATTGTGCCATCATAATTTGCCAATACTTCTTCGAGGACATCCAAAGTATCCATATCCAAATCATTTGTCGGTTCATCAAGCACCAAAAAATTGGATTTTCTTGCAAGGGCAAGCGCAAGTAAAACGCGGTTTCTCTCCCCACCAGAAAAAGAACCAACAGGCTGGCGTAAGTGCGCACTTGTGAATAGGAAATCCTTGGCATAGGCGGCAACATGGCGTTGATAATCTTGCACCCATATCATATCGCCGCCATGCGGGGCAAAGGTTTCCCAAAGCGTTGCCTTGGGGTCAAGGCTTGAACGGCTTTGATCAAGATATGCAAGTTCAAGGTTTTTTGCGCGCCTTATATTGCCGCTATCGGGCGCAATTTCGCCAACAATCATTTTAATAAGTGTTGATTTTCCAACGCCATTTGGCCCAACAATACCAATGCGGTCACCGCGCAAAATTCTAAGGTCAAAATCTTTGGCAATTGTGCCGCGATTATCAAATGCTTTTTGAACATTTTTAACTTCAACCACTAATTTTGATGAAACATCGCCCGATGCCGCGCCAATATTGGCGGCGGCACCTTTTAATGATGCCAATACTTGAACACGCTGTTCGCGCATTTCATAAAGCCTGCGAAGGCGCCCCATATTGCGGGTTCTTCTTGCGGTTACGCCGCGCGATAGCCAGTGATTTTCTTCTTTAAGGCGCAAATCAAGCTTTTCGAGTTGCTTTTGATCTTGCTCCTCCATGATTTGTGCCCATTCATCGAAATGGGTGAAATTTTTATTTAGTTTTTTTGTCTTGCCATTCCTAAGCCAAATGCAGGATGTGGAGACATTTTCCAAAAACTTCCTGTCGTGGGAAATTAAAAGGATTGCGCCTTTATAGTTTTTAAGGCGTTCTTCCAATTCTTCTATTGCCGAAATATCAAGGTGATTTGTCGGCTCATCAAGAAGCATTAATTCAGGTTCGGCGGCAAAAACACGTGCCAAAGCTGCGCGGCGTGCTTCACCACCCGATAGTTTTTCAATATCTTTATTTTCAGATAGGCCAAAACTTTCCAATGATGCCAATGCTTTGGCGCGTCTTACGCCTTCATCGCGGTGTTCATCGCCATGATCAATTGCAATATCTTGCATCACCCAATCAACAAGATTTTTGAAGCCTTTGAAATTTGGCTCTTGATCTTGAACGGCAATATGGGCGCCGCTTGCTAAAACACGTTCACCCTCATCAAATTCCAAAGTGCCTGAAATAACCTGTAAAAGTGTTGATTTTCCTGCGCCATTAGAGCCAACAAGCGCGGTTCTTTCGCGCGAATTAAGTGACATATCGACACCCGAAAATATTGGGTTTGCCCCACGAATAAGGCAAATATCTTTCAATTGTAGGACTATATCACGGCTCATTATTGCATTTTTGTTTGATTATTAGGCATTGGTGCGGGCTTTACCGCATTTTGTGCCTGCGTACCAAGTGGCTTTAACACATTGCCACCTGCTGCCTCAAACATATCGGCAAGGTTTTGGTAAAATTGCGCCATTGTTCTATTATCTGGGCGGTTCACATCATAAATTGTTGGCAATGGTCGATTTGGTAGACCTTCATGCGCCTCATTCATAAATTTGGCCCAAATTATTGCCGGAACTGTTCCGCCCGAAATATTCTGCATTGGTTTAAATTCATCATTACCAACCCAAACGCCGCAAATAATATCCGCAGTATAGCCAATGAACCAGGCATCACGGAAATTTTGCGAGGTTCCAGTTTTTCCCGCAGCTTCACGCCCATTTGACAATTGGGCACGTTTTCCAGTTCCAACGGCAACAACATCGGAAAGCATTGCCGTCATTTGGCGCGCTTTCATTGGGTCATAAACTTGGGTTGGAACGTGTGATTGACGTTCATAAGCAATTGTATTGCGTGTGGTATCAACGCGTTCAATCAAATATGGTTCAATACGAACCCCATCATTTGCCAATGTGCCATAGGCGCGCGCCATATCCATTAATGTCACTTCGCCTGCGCCAAGTGATATTGATAAATGGCGCGGTAATTTTGAATAAATCCCAAGCCTTCCTGCGGTTTGGATTAATTTATCAATTCCAATTTCGGCGGCAATTTCAACCGCAACAGTATTTATAGAACGCGTCAAAGCACTTGAAAGCGTAACTTTGCCGGCATAGGAATTACCAAAGTTTTTTGGTCGCCAACCATCATAAACAACGGGCTTATCTTCGCGGATTGTATTTGGTGTCATGCCTGCTTCAAGGGCTGCGGCATAAACAATTGGTTTGAAGGTTGAACCAGGTTGGCGGCGCGCTTGGGTAACGCGGTTAAATTGGCTGTCTTTATAAGCACGGCCACCCGCGATTGCCAAAATCCGCCCCCTTTTATCAAAGGCAATTAATGCTGCCTGTGTTACACCTGAATTTGGTCCCGCAATTTTAATTCCATAATTTATTGCATCGACCGCTAATTGGTTGATTTTGGGGTCAATTGTCAGGCGCGCAATCCTATCGGGTGCGATTTTGGTTTCAAGACCTTCGATTTCCTTTTGCGCCATATCAATTGCATAGGCAAGTTCACCCTCATCAGGGTCGGGTGTGGTTTGCACAACAATTGGTTCTTGCATGGCCTGATTGGCAATATCTTGGGTTATAAAGCCAGCGGCAACCATGCGTGACAATACAACATGTTGGCGCTCAATAGAGGCGGGGGAATTCAAATCAAGTGAAAGCCGCCCCGGCGCTTTTGGCAGGCCCGCAAGCATTGCCGCTTGGGCAAGGCTTAATTCTTGTGGGCGTTTTGAAAAATAATGCCATGTTGCCGCCTCAAGGCCATAGGCATTTTGACCAAAATAAATACGATTAAGATATACTTCTAATATTTCTTTTTTTGGATATTTATTATCAATTTGCCACGCCAAAACCATTTCTTGAATTTTACGTTTAAAGGTTTGCTTTGGGCTTAAATAAACGTTTTTTACCAATTGTTGGGTGATGGTTGATGCACCTTGAACCGTATGCCCTGCGATAAGATTTTCAAATGCGGCGCGCGCAACACCCCAAAAATCAACGCCCGAATGTTCAAAAAACCGTGCATCCTCAACCGCCAAAAATGCCTGAATTACGTGTTTTGGAAGTGTGTCGATTGAAACTTTGCGCCCAAATCTTGGGCCGCGATAGGCAATAGTGTTGCCATCCTTATCGACCACCTCAAACGAAGTTGGGCGATTGGCAACCCATAATTCTTGTTCCGAATTTATTTTGGGCAAATCGCCAAAGAAATAATTGAAAGTAACAATCGAAAAAAAGGCAAACCCACCCAAAATCGCACCCATAGAAAGGCCAAGCACCATTTGCTTTTTTTGGCGCGTTTTGGCTTTGTCGGTCATTAAATCGGCGCGATAGGCCTTTTTCATCTTTTCCCCAATTGGTTGAATAGAATTAGATAAGGTGATTCACGCGCTTTATAGATGCAAATTGATGTGAAAAATAATCAAGTAAAATCAATGAATTGTGCGGTTGTGGTGTAATAATAGCATTATGTAATCCGCACTACCCATTTGCCATCACATAATCCAACCATGATTTCACATCAAAGGTTTATGAAAATGGATGGCGAATTTGAAAAATGCCAAGCAAGGCGAAAAAGACGCAACGAATTATTCGCAGAGCTTGAGCGCCGATTTAATCGCCTCAATGCCGCCAATGAGACGAAGGCAATTGCTGACAGATCTAAATCTCAACCAATTGGAGATGATTCAAAGGGATTGGAATTTTTGGGCACGGCAAAGCCAATTACCACCGGCGGGAAAATGGCGGACATGGGCATTTCTGGGCGGGCGCGGTGCGGGAAAAACCCGCGCAGCAAGCGAATGGATAGTTGAGAAAGTCGAAATGGGACAGGCACATTCAATCGCATTAATCGGTCCAACCTTCCAAGATGTTCGTGACATTATGGTCGAAGGGCAATCAGGAATAATAAATATTGCCAAGGATGATTTCAAACCAAAGTTTGAACCATCAAACCGTCGCCTTATTTGGCCCAATGGGGCAAAGGCATTGTTATTTTCTGCCGAAGTTCCCGATAGTTTGCGTGGGCCACAATTTGATTTGGCATGGGGCGATGAATTTGCCGCTTGGCCTGATGGTGATGAGGTGATGGATGTTTTGCTTCCGGCGCTTCGTTTGGGTGAAAACCCGCAAATCATGCTTACAACAACGCCAAAGCCTGTGCCTTGGGTTAAAAAGCTGTTTGAAAATAAGAATTGCGTAATTACCCAATCTTCAACCCATGAAAATGCCGCCAATCTTTCTGATGGCATTATCGAAGAAATGGAAAATCGCTGGCAAAATTCAATTTGGGCGCGCCAAGAATTATTGGGCGAAATGATTGATGACCCACAGGGTGCATTATGGTCACGCATTGATATTAAAAATGCACGTGCCAAACCTGCACCAGTTGAATTTGATAAAATTATTATCGCAATTGATCCACCCGCAACGTCAGGCAAAAACGCCGATGCATGTGGGATTATTGTGGCAGGTAGTATTGGCAACCAAGCCTTTGTTTTGGCTGATTTAACCACGCAAGGGCAAACGCCAAATGAATGGGCGCAGGTAATTTCTGATGCCTATAATCAATTTGAAGCAAATTTAATATTGGCGGAAGCCAATCAGGGCGGGGAAATGGTGCGCACTATTATATCGCTTTCTTCCCCTCAAGCGATGGTGCATTTGGTTCATGCCAAAGCCGCCAAAAGAACCCGTGCAGAGCCTGTGGCGCTTTTATATTCGCGCGGTTTAATTGGGCATTTGGCGCATTTCCCCGCCCTCGAAGATGAGATGTGTCGCTTTGGATCCAAAGATTTCAACCATAGTCCCGATAGGGTTGATGCATTGGTTTGGGCAATTTCCCACCTTTTACTTAATCAAGGTGCACCACGTGCGCGGACTTTAAATTAAAAAATTAACCGAAAGAAGAAAATGATAAATAACATCTTCAATTTCAATAGAAAACGAATGAATATTCATTCAGAACAAAAATCGGATAATGTATTTTTGGCATTTTCCAATCTTGGCAACCCAATTTGGACCCCGCGCGATTATGGCGCATTGGCAAAAGAGGGGTTTCGTCAAAATCCTGTTGCCTATCGCTGCGTGCGCATGATTGCCGAAAGTGTGGCATCAATCCCGTTAGAAGTGCGCAGTGAAAATGGCAAAGTGCATGAATTGCAAAATCTGCTTAATGCCCCAAATTTTGAACAATCAGGGCCAGAATTAATAGAGGCTTTTATTGGGCATCTACAAATTGCGGGTAATGCCTATCTTGAATTAATTTCTATTGATGAAAAGCCCAAAGAATTATGCGTTCTTCGCCCCGATACAATGAAAATTATTCAGGGTGCAAATGGCTGGCCGATTGCGTGGGAACAACAAATTGGCAATCAAAAAAGACGTTTATGGCGCGATAATCTAAATGGAAAAAGCCAATGTTTGCACCTTAAATTATTCAATCCAAGCGATGATTTATATGGTCAAAGCCCAATCGAAGCTGCCGCAACCGCAATTGATATTCATAATGCAGGCGGGGCATGGAATAAGGCCTTAATCGATAATGCAGCAAGGCCATCAGGCGCATTAGTCTATAAATGGTTATGAGCGTCTATCCGATGAACAATTCGAACGTTTAAAAACCGAACTTGCAATGGCGCACACTGGTGCTGCTAATGCAGGAAGGCCATTATTACTTGAAGGCGGCCTTGAATGGTCGCCAATGTCACTTACCCCACAAGAAATGGATTTTGTGGAGGCAAGAAGGCAGGCCGCGCGTGATATTGCCTTGGCATTTGGTATTCCGCCAATGTTATTGGGAATCCCTGGTGATGCAACTTATTCAAATTATAAAGAAGCCAATAATGCATTCTGGCGTCAAGTAATTTTGCCGCTTTGCAATAAAATGTCCAATGCATTGGCAATGTTCTTAAGTGGCTGGGCGGGTGAAAAACTAAACATAATTCCCAATCTTGAAAATGTTACCGCATTAATCAATGAGCGCGAAAGCCTTTGGGCGCGCTTGGAAAATGCATCATTCCTTTCACAAGAAGAAAAGCGCCAATTGGCGGGTCTAAAGGTTTTGCCATGATGGAAGAAAGTCACCACAAATGGTTTGACCCGCGCATAAATTCGGCATTTTTATTTGGTCTATTTTTACAGGCAATCACAGCCTTTATTTGGGTTGGCGCGGCATCACAACGCCTTCAAAGTCTTGAAAGCCGCTTTGATGCCCAAGCACCCCTAAATGAGCGAATG
>JAPUEP010000199.1 GCA_027492515.1 Hyphomonadaceae bacterium | reverse complement strand
ATGCGCGTTTCTCACAAGATGGAACCTTATCTGAAATTGGCGGGGCAACTTATCTAGCGCTTCTAGTAAATGCCGCAGCGGACCCAGCGGCAGCACAAGATTATGCAAAGCTTATTTTCGATTTGGCACTACGCCGCGATTTGATACGCATCGGCGCTGAAATCGGCTATGAAGCAAAAATTGTAAATGATGACATTTATTCAGCCGAAAAAATCATCGAAGAATCAGAAGAAAAATTATATAAACTGGCTGAAACTGGCGCAACTTCAACGGGTTTCATTCCGTTTTCTGAAAGCCTTGCAACAACGATTGATAATGCATTTAAGGCGTTAAATCGTGACACACAATTAGTAGGTGTGACAACTGGCTTTTCTGATTTGGATAGATGGCTTGGCGGTCTTCATCCGTCTGATTTGTTGATATTGGCGGGTCGCCCATCAATGGGTAAAACCTCTTTGGCGACCAATATTGCATTTAATGCCGCACGAAAATATCGCTTTGAAACTGATGATTTTGGCAATCGCGTTCGCAAAGATGGCGGCGTTGTTGCCTTCTATTCCCTTGAGATGAGTGCGGAGCAATTAACCCTAAGGATTTTAGCAGATTGGACAGGTATCGGCTCTGATAAAATCCGTAAAGGTGAAATGAGTAAGGCAGAATTCAAACACCTTGAAGAAGCAACGCGCGAAATTGGCCAATTACCTTTATATATTGATGATACAGGCGGCCTTTCAATTGCCGCATTATCGGCACGTGCGCGCAGACTTCAAAGACGCCATGATTTGCACCTAATCGTTGTTGACTATTTGCAATTAGTGACCGCAACAGGTGGCAAAGCGGGCGAAAACCGCGTTCAAGAAGTTTCGGCAATCACGCAAGGCCTTAAGGCGCTTGCCAAGGAATTAAACGTCCCAATCATTGCATTGTCACAGCTTTCGCGTCAGGTGGAAAACCGTGATGATAAACGACCACAACTTGCTGACCTTCGTGAATCAGGCTCTATCGAGCAGGATGCCGACGTTGTAATGTTCGTTTTCCGTGAATCTTATTATCTTTTACGTACCGAGCCTGAACCTGGAACAGATAAGCATTTTGAATGGCAAGAAAAGGTTGCGGCTTGCGAAAACACTGCCGAAGTTATTATTGCAAAGCAACGTCACGGCGCGATTGGTAAAATCAAACTTGGGTTCCAAGCTGAACTTACTAAATTCACCAATCTTGACCATAATGGCGGCCTAATATCATTAGAAGAATGATGAAAGAATAGAATGAGCGACCATACACAATCGGTGTTAGATATTAATCTTAGTGCAATGGCACGAAATTGGTCTAAATTCGCAAAATTGGGCGCAAAATCAACCGCCGCAGTCATAAAAGCAGATGCCTATGGCCTTGGTGCAAAAGAAGCGGCACGCGCCTTTCAAGACGCTGGTTGCAAAGATTTTTTTGTCGCCCATTTTGATGAAGCAGTAAAAGCAAGAAGTTTTATATCTGCATCATCAAGGATTTTTGTTTTAAATGGCGTTTTTCCAAATCAAACCGAAATTATGGCTGAATTTGATTTAATTCCAATCATAAATTCAATTGAACAATATGAAATTTGGGAAAAGCAAAACCTTCCCTTTGCACTTCATATTGATACAGGCATGAACCGCTTGGGGCTTAGGTTTGATGAATATAATCATTTTGAAAAAATAAGTAAAAATGAAAATCTAAAACTTATTTTAAGCCATCTTGCCTGTGGCTCTGATCCAAATTCGGCAAAAAACATAACGCAATTATCATTGTTCAAAGATGCATGTGAATATTTTGAATGCGAGAAATCACTTTCAGCATCGGGCGGCGCATTATTAGGTGAAGATTATTTATTTGATTTAATACGTCCGGGAATTGGCCTTTATGGTGGCAACCCACACGATTTTGGCGAAAATTTTAGCGAAACTGTCATAACTTTAAAATCACCAATCTTACAAACCCGCATTGTAAAAAAAGGTGAAAGCATTGGTTATGGTGCAAGTTTTGTTGCCAAAAAAGATATGAATATTGCAACAATCGCCCTTGGCTATGCAGATGGTTTTTTAAGAAGCGCATCAAATAGTGGCTTTGCAATCATAAATGATAAAAAATGCCAAATTTTAGGGCGTGTATCCATGGATTTAATCGCAATTGATATATCGAATATTGAAGGCGTGAAATTTGGTGATGAAGCTGAATTTTTGGGAAAAAACGCGCTAATTGATGACCAAGCGAATTGCGCAAATACAATTTCATATGAATTTTTGACGCGCCTTGGAAATCGCTTTAAGCGAAATTATTTTTACGAGTAATTGATGGCAAAATCTGAAATACAATTTACCTGTCAATCTTGCGGCGCTGTTTATAAAAAATGGCAAGGGCGCTGTGACGATTGCGGAAGTTGGAACACACTTACTGAAGAGGCCGCCCTTTCCCCGTCTTCTCACTCAATAAGCAATAAAAAGGGTCATAAAAGCAAAATTGAATTCACTGATTTATCGCACATAAGCGATGGCCCAAGCCGTATAAAAACCAATAATAATGAATTTGATAGGGTGTGCGGCGGCGGCCTTGTCCCTGCTAGTGCGATACTTTTGGGCGGGGATCCTGGTATTGGCAAATCAACGCTTTTACTTCAAATCACTGCAAGCGCGGCAAAAAATGGCGTTAAAGCATTATATATTTCAGGTGAGGAAAGCGCCGCCCAAATCCAAGGCCGCGCCCAAAGGCTTGGCATTTCGGATGCCAAAGTTGATTTGGCAATTGAAACCGAATTATCAAATATCCTTGCCGCTTTAAAAGAGAAAAAACCTGATATTGCAATCATAGATTCAATCCAAACCCTTTGGACAGACACAATTCCCGCCGCCCCCGGAACTGTAAGTCAAGTTCGTACTTGCGCACATGAATTGGTAAGATATTGCAAAACCCATAATACGGCTTTGATACTTGTCGGGCACGTAACCAAAGACGGTCAAATCGCGGGACCACGCGTGGTTGAGCATTTGGTTGACGCAGTATTACAATTCGAAGGTGAACGCGGGCATCATTTTAGAATTCTTAGGGGTTTAAAGAATCGCTTTGGCGCAACTGATGAAATTGGTGTTTTTGAAATGGTTGGCGCAGGACTTCAAGAAGTTCCAAACCC
Organism: Hyphomonadaceae bacterium; assembly: GCA_027492515.1. Taxonomy (GTDB): domain Bacteria; phylum Pseudomonadota; class Alphaproteobacteria; order Caulobacterales; family Aquidulcibacteraceae; genus Pseudaquidulcibacter. The sequence goes on along the minus strand of JAPUEP010000199.1, from coordinate 5,154 downwards.
ATCAGCATTATTCATCAATGAACGCACCAAAGGCCAATCAGGTTCATGCGTATTCGCAGGCTTAGAAGGCACACGCCCAATATTAGTTGAAATACAGGCACTTGCCGCCAAAACAGCATTCGGAAGCCCAAGGCGCGCCGTTGTGGGCTGGGATAGTGCGCGCCTTGCCATGATATTGGCAGTTATTGAAACAAGGTGCGGCATCGCCTTTGGTGGTCATGATATTTATTTGAATGTTGCGGGCGGCATGAAAATTACCGAACCTGCCGCAGATTTGGCATTTGCCGCCGCATTAATTTCGGCAATATCCGATTGTGCAATTCCCGATGAAACTGTGCTTTTTGGTGAAATTGCTTTATCTGGTGATGTTCGAAACGTGCCGCGTGCTGATGCGCGCCTTAAGGAAGCTGAAAAACTTGGGTTTATAAGCGGTATAATTCCACCACTTATCGCAAATGCCACTAGAAACCAAAACAGTTTAGAGCTAAAGGCAAAAGAGATTTCGCGAATTCAAGATTTGGTTCAAATTATCACGGGTGAAACCGTGCAAACCGATTAGAAACGGGCAAAATATATGAATGGCTTTGACATTCTTGTTCTGATTGTTGTTGGCATATCTGCACTTCTTGCCTTTGCGCGCGGTTTTGTGCGTGAATTACTTTCAATGGCGGCCTTGGTTATTGGCGTTTTGGCGGCAGTCTGGGGGCTTCCTGCATTCCGTGAGGCTGTTCGCGGCATGTTACAGCCAAACTGGGTTGCCGATACTGCAACAGTGGTTGGCATTTTCCTTTTAGTTTACATTGCGGTTCGCGTACTTACTGGGCGAATTCATGAATGGGTTCATGATTCTGAGCCACTTGGCATTTTAGACAGAAGTGCTGGGATTTTATTTGGTGTTGCCCGTGGCTTTGTAATTGCAGCAATTCCAGTTTTATTATTAAATTCCGTCGCAAAAAAAGAAATGCGCCCCAAATTTATCACTGAGGCGCATTTATACCCATTCCTTGCAATCACTGCAGAAGGTGTCAAAGCCTTTACGCCAAGCGCAACAAAAAGCGCAACCGACCTTGCAAAAAATGCCGCAAGTGCGGGCGAAGAAGTTGCAAAATGGCATGATAATGCCCAAATGCTTCAAGATGCAACAAATGCCATAAGCGCGGGGCAAAAACCAACATTCGAATTACCAAATAATGAAGTTTCAGACGAAACTGAAACCAAAAAGCCAGAAAAAAAGCCAATTTCCAAAAATGCCCTTAAAATCGAGAAATCAGATGACAAATAATGCCAATATTGTAAGCCACGAAGACATTGATTGGTTTGACCCCGATGCCGATAAATTACGCGAAGAATGCGGCGTTTTTGGCATTGCAGGTAATGAAGAAGCCGCAGTAATCACGGCACTTGGTCTTCATGCACTTCAACATCGCGGGCAAGAGGGGTGCGGTATTGCAACATTTGACGGGCAATTATTTTATAATGAACGCCACCTTGGTCTTGTTGGCGACCATTTTACACAAGCAGACTTACCGCAAAGACTTCCGGGATGTAACGCGATTGGTCACGTCCGTTATGCAACCCAAGGCGGAACGATTTTACGAAATGTACAGCCACTATTTGCCGATTTATCGCATGGTGGAATTGCAATTGCCCATAATGGTAATTTAACCAATGCGCGTGCGATACGTGAACATTGTGTACAATCTGGCGCTATCTTCCAATCAACCTCGGATTCCGAGGTTTTTTTACAATTAATTGCCCGCTCTAAAGCGCCAAAAGTTGTTGCAAGATTAATTGATGCCCTTACCCAAGTTGAAGGTGCATATGCGCTTGTATGCCTTACAAAGAATAAACTTATTGGTGCGCGCGATCCAAATGGTATTCGCCCATTAGTTTTGGGCGATTTAAAAGGTTCATACGTTTTAGCATCCGAAACCTGCGCCCTTGATATGATTGGCGCTGAATATGTACGCGAAGTTGAGGCGGGTGAAATTGTTGTAATTTCAGGCGGCAAACTTGAAAGCCATTTCCCATTTGGCAAACGTAAATCAAGGCCATGCGCGTTTGAATTCGTATATTTTGCGCGCCCTGATTCAATTCTTGGCGGTAAATCAGTTTATGAAGTTCGCAAAAGAATGGGTATGCGACTTGCCAAAGATACAGCGGTTGAGGCTGATATTGTTGTTCCTGTTCCTGATTCTGGCGTCCCTGCTGCACTTGGTTATGCCGAAAGCGCGGGCATCCCTTATGACTTGGGAATTATTCGCAACCATTATGTTGGGCGCACATTCATTGAGCCAACCCAACTTACACGCTCATTGGGTGTAAAACGTAAGCATGCGGGTAATAAAGCTGTTTTGGCGGGTAAACGCGTAATTTTGGTTGATGATTCAATTGTTCGCGGAACAACATCAAAGAAAATTGTTCAATTAGTTCGTGAAGCAGGCGCAACCGAAGTTCACTTTAGATCGGCAAGCCCGCGCATTGAATGGCCTGATTTTTATGGAATTGATATGCCAGACCGTGACAGCCTAATGGCGGCCCGTATGAGCCTTGAAGAAATGACAAAGGAATTGGGCGTTGATTCACTTGGCTTCTTATCCGTTGATGGTCTTTATTGGGCATTGGGTGAAGAAGCACGAAACAATACAAACCCACAATTCACTGACCATTGCTTTACTGGTGAATACCCTACCCGCCTTATAGATCAAGAAAATTCGCAATCTGATAAAATGCAACAATTATCATTCCTTGTAGAGGCGTAAATGAGCGATAAACCAATTGTTTTAGTAACCGGTGCAACCCAAGGCATCGGCAGGGCGGCATGTTTGATAATGGCGCGCGCAGGTTATCACGTAATCGCAACCGCAAGACGCCAAGAAAAACTTGAAGAATTAGACGATGAAATCGTTAAACTAACAGGTGAAAATGCAACCCTTGTTCCACTTGACTTAAAAGATGGTGCAGGGATTGATAGGCTTGGCGGTGCTTTATTTGAACGCTATAAAAAGCTTGATGCCTTAATACATTGCGGCGCAACCTTGGGTGATTTAACACCAATCGCGCACGTAACACCACGGGAGGCGCAGGGTATTATTGACGTAAACCTTGTTGCAACTTATCGTCTTATCGCGTCAATGTCGCCTTTATTACAAATGGCGCCAAATGGGCGTGCAATTTTCCTTACTTCGTCTGTTGGCGCAAATCCGCGCGCAAATTGGGGTATTTATGGCGCATCAAAAGCAGGTGTGAATGCAATGGTGCAAGCATGGGCGTTGGAAAATGCCAGCACAAATATTGTGGCTTCAATCCTTGACCCTGGTGGTGTTGCAACAGGTATGCGCCGCAAAGCCTTCCCTGGTGAAGATTTTTCAAAACTACCGCAACCATCCGATTTAGGAACAATGATTTTAGAATTAATTTCGCCACAACGTGATAAATCATTAAGCGGTCAAATTGTATGCTTCCGCGATACGGAGCATTATAAAGCGCTAGGGCTTTAATTACAAAAAATTGAAGAATTTAAAAAACCTTTGTCGTAATGAACCAAAACTTTGAGTGAGCGGCGAAGACGCGAGGCTGAAGTTTTGCTTCTATTTAAACGGTCGTTTGCCGGGATTGTTTGAATATTTTTTATTCTTACCAGTTGCCAATTTTTTTGCCGCAAGTGCTTTTTTCGGATTTGAAATTTTTCTTGTACGTTCTTGCTTTGGCTTTTCCAATTTTGGAATCATTGGCGCTTTTGTATTGCTTTGATATTTTGGCTTTTCTTCAACGCCGTCAACAAACGGATTTTTTGGCGCGCGAACGAAAAAACGCAATGGAACAGCAGGCATATCAAACGCCACACGAATACCATTAGTCAAATAACGTACATAAGTTTCAGGCAAAGCTGCCGCACGATTTGCAAGCAAAACAAAGGTTGGTGGTCTTGCTTTAATTTGCGAAATATATTTTGGCTTTATACGCTTACCTTCAACCGCAGGTGGCGGCTGTTTTGCAATTGCCTCACGTAGCCAATCATTCAAATCACGCGTCTTAATGCGCGCATTCCAATCTTCATGAACTTCTTTTGCCGCAGGAATTAGTCTTTCAAGGCCCATTCCAGTCAATGAAGAAACCACAATCATCGGTGCACCACGAAGCTCTGGTAATGCTTTTTCAGATTTTGCAACCAATTCCTTCATTCGCGCGTCAGGATTTTCAACCGCATCCCATTTTGTAATCAAATAAACAAGACCACGACCTTCACGGGCCACCAAATCCGCAATTTGTAAATCTTGTTTTTCAAAGGCTTCATCAGCACCCATTACAACAAAGCAAATTTCAGCAAAGCGAATTGCACGAATTGTATCGGCAACCGATAAAACTTCTAATTTTTCTTGAACACGCGACTTTTTGCGCATTCCCGCAGTATCAACAAGGCGAATACGTGTTCCATTATCTTCCCAATCTATACCGATTGAATCACGCGTAATCCCCGCCTCTGCGCCAGTGATTAGACGCTCCTCGCCAATTAGTGCGTTAATGAGTGTTGATTTACCTGCGTTAGGGCGCCCAATGATTGCAAGACGCAATGGCGGATTATCTTCATCTTCGCCAAAGCCCAAATCTGGTGCCGCGCGTTCACCCAATATTTTTAAATATTCAGAATATAAATCGCCCATACCCTCGCCATGTTCGGCAGAAATACCGATTGGCTCACCAAATCCAAGTGAATAGGCTTCTAAAACACCATTTTCAGTTGCTTTACCTTCGGCTTTGTTGGCAAGTAAAATAACTGGTTTGGTGGATTTACGCAAAATAGATGCAAAGGTTTCATCTAATGGCGTAACACCTGTGCGCGCATCAACTACAAACAAACAAATTTCGGCTTCTTCAACGGCGGCAATTGTCTGTTCACGCATACGCGCTTCAAGGCTTTCATCGTCAATTTCTTCAAAACCTGCAGTATCTATAAGCAATAAATCCAAATCACCAAGGCGCCCTTTTGCCTCGCGGCGGTCACGCGTAACACCTGGCATATCGTCAACAATCGCAAGCTTGCGACCTGCTAAGCGATTGAACAGGGTGGATTTACCAACATTTGGTCTGCCTACGATTGCGGTTTTTATAGCCATTATAAAGCCTATTTAACCGCAACTAATACGCCATCAA
>JAPUEP010000198.1 GCA_027492515.1 Hyphomonadaceae bacterium | reverse complement strand
GAGTTTGGGCCGTGTCTCAGTCCCAATGTGGCTGATCATCCTCTCAGACCAGCTATAGATCGTAGGCTTGGTAGGCCTTTACCCTACCAACTACCTAATCTAACGCGGACCAATCTTTTGCCGATAAATCTTTCCCCCTCAGGGCACATTCGGTATTGCTCCCAGTTTCCCGGGAATATTCCGAAGCAAAAGGTATGTTTCCACGCGTTACTCACCCGTCTGCCACTCCCACCGAAGTGGGCGTTCGACTTGCATGTGTTAAGCCTGCCGCCAGCGTTCGTTCTGAGCCAGGATCAAACTCTCAAATTGAGTATAGATACCGACTATCACGCTTGATTTCTAATGTAACATCTTTCAGCTCTCACCTACTCAGTTACACCATCAAATTAACTAGCTTTAAAAATTACTATATTGTTTGGACATATCTCTATGCCCGAACGTAATTCGCTTTTGACGGGATACCTCACACAGAATTCATTAGCCTCGCAGCCAACAAATTCGGTATAAAATATCCAGAAAAACGCAATTGTCAGCGTCGTATTTTAACAATACGCCTCCGCCTGCGTCTCCCTTTCCTTTATTCACTTGTCAAACAACAAACAATGAAGCGCAAAATCCACTAGCGAGGCGTTAAACCCGTCTCGTTAAATTGTGAACCGCTCATTCATTGAGGGCGGCACTTGTATCTAGCAAGGCCATTTTTGTCAACCGCATTTCTGCAGTTGTCATCAGCAAGAAATTCTTTCGAAAACAAGTTTTTGCGACCCTTGCGGGCGACACCAAAAACCGCCATTCTTGTTGATTAATCAAAGGGTTAAACCCGCCCGCTTCAACCGTTACCGAGAGCTTCAGGCCGCGGCGAACCGCGTCGATGAGCGGCTTTTAGTTGCGCAAAAAAAATTTAGCAATAGCGCGTTGCAGTGCAATATCAGCATTTATTGCGCATACCCTATAGGCGTTTTTTCATAACGCTAAAAAATAAGGATTTTTGCCACAAATTTTAACAAAAATTCTTATGTAATTAATGCAGCAAGCTTATGAATGTATATAAGCACGCATTGCATCGGCCTCTGCGATAACATTATCGATTTGTTTTTTTACCAAATCACCGATTGAAACGATTCCAACAAGCTTTTCGCCTTCTACAACTGGTAAGTGCCGAATACGCCTATCAGTCATACGGGCAAGTGCCATATCTATAGTATCTTTTAGCGATGCAACTTCTAAATTGGTTGACATTGCGGCTTTTACCAAGGTTTCGAGAGGATTGGATTCGGCACCTGCGCAAACCCTTACTATGTCGCGTTCTGAAATTATGCCTATTAGCTTTCCATCGCTTGCAACCGGTAAAGCGCCGATTCTTTTTTCATTCAAAAGATTCGCAACCTGCTTTAAAGTGGCATCAGGCGAAATGGTTACAACATCCGTGCTTCTTTTGGCGATAATTGATTGTATATTCATTTTACAGCCTCCCTTTGTTTATTATATTGGGAGGATGTATCAAAAATTAGAATGTTGCAATAAAAATATTGGCTTGTTTAGCTTAATTCTGTTTTTGTTTCTAAATTCACCATCCAATAGAAGAATGGATATGTAGCCATACCAGTTAAAAAGCCAAATAGGTGTGCTTCCCATGCAATTGGAATTATATTGCTTAACCTTGCAACGAATGCGCCGCCTACATTTAGAATCAAAAACACAAGTGCAGACCCTGATAATAATTTTAAGATCTTGCGCCCATCCCTTACCATTTTATATGCGCCAATTAAAAAGCCAGCGAATACACCGCTTATTGCACCCGAAGCACCAATAATAGTTATATTAGGTTCATGATTGACCATCATAAATCCAACCGCCGCGCCAATTCCGCACAAAATATAATATATGACAAACCAAAAAGTAGCGCGTGCCAGATTCGCCCGTTGCGATGGCATTTCTTTAAGGGCGCTATAATTTAAAAGATTGCCACCTTTTATAAGACTTATTTCAGCGATTGGGCCCGCCTGCAAAAGCATTCCACAATTCATACTAACATGAAACCAGCCAGAATGGAGAAATTGATATCCAATAAAGGGCCAATAAGTTGCGAATGCATCAAAACCCTGAGAATAATATGCATAGAATCTATCGGGAATAAGTGCGCTTGATATAACCCATGAATATGTGACATCAACGGGAAGTATTTCACGAACCAATTGTATCAATAATAACAGAACAACAATAGAAAATGTCCCAAGCGGCATATTCTTGAAAAAAGGTTCATCTTTGAGAACATCCTTTTTTGAATCTTGAATAATTGAATCACCTTCAGACATTTTTTACCACCAATTTTATTCCTATATAAATAATATGTTTTTTACAGCAATTATATTGCAAAATTTACTTTATCTAAAACTCATTAAATTAAAATGGCACAAACACCAAGATAATGAATGATTTTGGTAATTTTGATTAACAATAAGGGCCAGTTTATTAGTAGAGATTAAAAATCAATTAAGCGCAATTTGCACAATGCAAATCAAATGCACAGTCTGCAAGCCCCATAAAATATGGGAATAATTTAATTAAAATGCATGCCATTAAGAATGTTTTCTAAATTTGGCACAGTTTTTGCAGCGCTAGGACAGCTTAATTAATATTGGTCATTCTTGCCTAGTAATGTACCTTAGAGGAGCAAATTATGATTAAAGCCGATTATGGCATAAAATTAGTAGATTTGGGGCAGAAGCTTGATAAAGCTCGCGTTGCTAAGGCTGCATTTGCATTGGCGGGTGTTGCATTGGCAAGCGCTGCAATTCTTGCCGCATCATCTGCAAAGGCACAAACTGTTCCTGGATATGCTAATCAGTTTTCGCAACCATATGGCGCAAGTTCAGCGTCAATGATGATACCTTATGACGCTGGAACACGTGATTTGAATGCAAACCGCGTTATCGTTGACGGTGTTATTATGACTGGTGATGATTTGTCTTCATTGCCACTTGGAATTTATAATGCTTCATCAACTGGCATGGGTTATTCTGGCGTTACAGGATATGCAATCGGTAATCAGTTGAATGTTAATACATCAGGCTCTTTCAACACTGTAGTTGTTAATTCTTCGCAAGTTAATAATGGCAATCAAACAGTAATCATCAATGGTTCATCTGCGTGTGGCACAAGTTCGTGCCCGACTGCTGCATCTGCAACATCGCCAGTCGCAACAACACAGCAAACCAATCAAACACAAGTTCTTAACGGGGGGTTAAACTTCTAATGTATAAATTTTCTTCTAAAACTATCGCTACGATTGCTTTAGCCTCTACTGTCGCACTAAGTGGCTGCGTTGCACCAGTTGCAATTCATAATGGCAATTACGCAACGCCAATTGGTGGCTCACCTGTTACTGCAAATCCAACGCCTTATTCTTCGGCTTTGGTATGTCTTGGTAATTATGCGCGTGCGAATAATATTCGCGGCCCTAAAATCGCAGTTGGTCGTATTCTTGATTATACTGGTAAATCTGATTTCGAAGGTGGTCGTCAAGTTACCCAAGGTGGTTCATTAATGGCGATTTCTGCATTTGGTAAATCAGGTGCACGCCTTGTTGAGCGTTTTGATACTTCGGTTTCTGAGCTTGAGCTTAAATATGCCAATAACCGCCTTATTGGTGATGAAGGTCAAGATTTCCGCAAAATTCTTGCGGGTCAAGTTCCTGGTTCTGATTTCTATTTAATCGGTGGCATCACCGAACTTAATTATAACATCCGCTCTGTCGGTACTGATGACTTTATTGGTGATCGCCGTGCAAGCAAAGCAAAAGGTATTGTTAACGGCAAACTTTATGTGATGAATGTTGGCCTTGACCTTCGTTTGATTGACACAAAAACTTTGGAAGTTGTTGACGTAATTTCATACCAAAAACAAATTGTTGGTCGTGAAGTTGGCCTTGGTTATTTCCGCTTCTTTGATAATCTAACTGTTGACCTTGGCGCAGGTGAAAGATCGCAAGAGCCAGTTCAACTTGCAGTTCGTTCAGTTATTGAGCGTGCAGTTGTTGAAATGATGTCAAATATTTATGGCGTCCCTGGCGCAAGTGTTTGCCGTAATGCTTTTGGCCCTAATGGCGACCCAATGGGCCCAATTGGAACAACTGGTGCATTCATTCCACGCACAGAAGCAACCTTTAACAATGGCGATGTTCGCGAAGATTCAAATGCATGGCGCGGTAGCTATAGCACATCTTCAACCCCGTCTAATAAAGGCGGCTTACGCGGTTCAAGAAATTAATTTTTAAACGGGCGGTTAGAAATGACCGCCCGTAATCCGTTTTAAGCAATAAAATAAATATGCAGGGTGATTTATGTCACATAAAAACTTAAAAAACGAAATTAAATACGCGCCATTATTAATTGGCGCGATTATGTGTTTAAGCGCAGGTTTTATAAACAAGGCGCAGGCACAAGAAGTTCAATTACCTGCATGTTCGCAAGAACTTCCAGCTTGCCCACCAGAGCGCACATTGGATTTAACGCAAAACCAATCATCAAATGTAAGTGCGGGAATAAATATTGTTGGCAATGCAATTACGATTGATGTTCCGGGGTCTGACCCAAATAATCCACCCGCAACAGTTAGTGCGTCGGCGATTTCATCAACATCAAGCGCGATTAATAACACAATTTCGGCAAAATCAGCCGATACGACACCTTTGAATTATGGTTTTAGCCAAACTTCGACTGGTTCGGCATCTGCGACGAATGATGTGACCACGCTTGCGCCTGTTAGTGGCATGGTGAATTTGATTACCACATCAAATGGTAATAGCGCGCAAGCAGAAATCTGCTGTTCCTCGATGGATTTAATTGCCAACCAGAATCAAAACACTGGTGTTGTGTCAGCCTATTCAAAAGCAACTTTAGCGCCCGACCTTGGCACTATGGTTTTAAACTCACAGGCGAATGGTAATAATGTTGCAGTAAGTGGCGATGGCGCAAGTGGCCTTATAAGCCAAGTGATTAATCAAAATAATGCATCACAAATTTCATCAATTACCGAAACATCAATGTGTTGCAATAATCTTATTTCATCACAAAATGCCCTTGCAGTTGGTAATTCATCGGCAAGTTCAACTTATTCGGCAAGCGCATATCAATGGGTAAGCCAAAATAATAATGGTGAGGTTAAATCTTCATCAGATACAATGACAAGTGATGGGCGTGGCCTTGTAACTACATCGCAATCGGTTGGAAATTCAAACTTACAATATAATAATTCAGGCTATACCCAAGGAAGCGTATATCAATATTCAAATGGCGATATAAATTCTTATTCTGCCACCCGTGCAGTTTGGTATAATGATAGCGCAACTGTTGGCGCTGCCGCGCAAGGTAATAGTGCGGTTTTATCAACAATTGGTTCGGATGGTCTATTCCTTGTTGATCAAAATATTGGTGCAACTGGAACAGTCACCGCAACAGCAGAATTTTATGGCATGACAAGTGGTGGCGTTGGTGGTGTTGCGGCATCGGCATCTGGCAATGGTTTGGTTGGTTTCGCATGCTCTGGATGCGGTAACTCAGGAATTCAAATCACAGGTGATACAAGCCAAATTAATGATGCCAATGTAAATGCTAATGTTAATTTCAATACTTATGGCACGGGCGGCGTAAAAACTTACGGCCTTGCCGCAGGAAATAGCGCAACTTTCATTGCCCAAAATGGCACAAGTATAAAATAAAATCGCTTCTTCAAAATTGAATTTTAAAAGCACCCGATTTGGGTGCTTTTTTTGTGTCATTTTGAAACAAGATTTTGTTCCCAATTTGGATATATTTTCACTTAAATTGATTTTTGATTTAATTTTGGGGCCCAAAATAATGGTTAAGATAGTATTTATCTATCTATTTGGATTATAATAAACATTTTATCAATCAGTATAAGTATTTGTTTTTATGTATTTTTATTTGCAAAAACAAAGCCCATTTTTCGTAAATTAAAAAAAATCAACCAATTACTTTTCCCCAATTGGCATGGTTTTCGCGCTTGTAGCTTCATCAGGAAATTATTTTTTGGAGCTATCAATTATGAAAATCGCAAATCTTTTATCAGTATCTTTATTGGCATTAATCGTACCGGCTGCGGCACTTGCAGATTGCAATCAAACACCTGCTTGCCAAACTTCAACACCAGTGATTAACAACGACCAATATCAAAATGGCAATATCTATGGCCATGTTCAAACTTTGGCAAATTATTCTGAAGGCGCACAATTAGGAAGTACAGCAGTGGGAAATGCAATGTCTGCACGAACTGTTGAAACCGGCTTAAATGTTTATTCATTGCAACGCCTTGATGCCAATGTTGGTGCACAAAACGATATCACAATCAATGAAGCACGCGGCACAACAATTTCAAACGCAATTGCCCAAGGTAATGCGGGTCAGGTTGAGGCTTGCTGCTCTAATATTAATGTTGAAGCGCAACAAGTTGCAAATTACGGCACAAATGTTGAAGCATTTTCAAATTTAAATGTTGGCTCTTCTGACACTGTGATTTCAAACGCACAAACTGCGGCTAATAATTGGGCGATTGCTTCTAAAAATGGCTATGTTGAAAGCGGCATTGGTCAATATAATTCGGCAGTTGTGAATTCATCTTCTTTTGTTGTTGCGTGCTGCAATAATGGTTCGATAACTTCTTCTGCGCTTGCAACTGGCAACACCAATTCAATCGTTGGTAAAAATGCAACCATCTATTCTGCGGTTGAGCAAAAAAATTATGGCCCTGTTTCAGCAAATGCGGTTATTTTGAATAATTCAGCAACTAACAATCTTGCATCTGCAAGTGCGGTTGCAAATAATGCGAACGTGACCAATGAATGGGGCTATGCGCAATTGGGCGGCTATCAAGAAAACAATAGCAATGTTGATGCGCATTCTTTGGTTTTAAACGAAGAATTCACTGGCACTGCGGTTTCATCTGCATCTAGCATGGGTAATTCGGCATTACTTTCGAACATTGGCTCTGATGGTCGTATCGACATGGCACAAAGCAATTTTGGCGGCGGTGCAATCTCTGCAACTGCAAACCTTGTTGGTTCATCTTCAACTGGCGGCGTAGGCATGGCAACATCATTCGCGGCAGGTAACACAATCACTGGCTTTGCATGTTCATCATGCGCAGGTGGCGGCGTTTCAATGCAAGGTAATTCAGCGCAATATAATTATGCACCAGTAAGCGCATCAACAAATATCAATGTTGGCTCTGCGGGTATGATTATCGGTTCTGCAACTGCAATCGGTAATAGCGCAACTTATATTGCCCAACGCGCAAACTAAAATTAAAAGTTCTCCTTCAGTTTCCTGATAGCTTCTGAAGAAAACCACCCCCAAGCCATGCTTGGGGGTGTTGTTTTATTATAAGCTAGAATTTTCTTGACATATTCGTAATTATTGTATATACATTAATTGCGAATGAAAATATCTTTTGACCAACAAAAACGCGACAAATGCTTTGAAGAACGTGGCCTTGCGTTCGAAGATGCGATCTTGGTTTTTGAAGGCCTAACGATTGAATATGAAGATACAAGGTTTGATTATGGCGAAACAAGAATAATTTGTTTTGGTTATCTTCAAGACCGTCTTGTTGTTATTGGATATGTAGTTCGCGGCGATACACGCCATATTTTTAGCATGAGAAAAGCCAATGAGCGCGAAAGAAACAAAATTGAAACAAAATTTCAAATCTGATTTTTCAAAAATTGATGACTATCAATTTAAGGATGATGATTTTGATGATTTACCTGAATTAGGTGATGAAATGTTGTCGCGCGCAATTGTAAAAAAAGCGGGCCGCCCATTTTCGCCAAGCACAAAAAAACTTATTTCATTACGACTTCCCGAAGCAGTAATCGAAAAATGGAAAGCCACAGGAAAAGGCTGGCAAACAAGAATGGCGGAGAAATTGGGGGAGGTTTAAACCTTCGCGCCAAACAAATCATATTCGCTGGCATCTTCAATTCTTGCTTTGAAGATATCGCCAATTTTTACGCCCTCAATTGGGTCAATGAATATATTGCCATCAACTTCGGGGGCATCCCAAATTGTGCGGGCGATTATTGTGCCTTCTTCATCAATTTCATCAACAATAACATCAATTTCGCGCCCAATTTTGGTTGCAAGGCGTTCCGCCGATACTTCTTGGGCAACTTCCATTAATCTGTTCCAGCGATCATCAATAATTTCTTGTGGGATTTGATCATCAAATTCGCGGGATTTTGCGTGAACCACATTTTCATACTTGAAAACACCAATGCGGTCGATTTTCGCCGAATAGATAAAAAAGATTAATTGGTTGAAATCATCTTAGGTT
>JAPUEP010000197.1 GCA_027492515.1 Hyphomonadaceae bacterium | reverse complement strand
CTGGGCTTGCCTCAACTGGCAAGGCAAAGCCAATAACAAGTGCCACAAACATGGCTGCGACAGATTTTGAAGTTTTAGACGTAATCATTGCGGTTTCCTTTCCAATCAATGTTTGGATTAGATAACCGAAGTGGAATTATGATTTGGGGGGATTTGAATGTTTCTAAATTTTTATTTTGTTATTGCGCTTTGAAATTACATTTTGCCCTTAATCCATGTGATTGCCGCACAGATGAAAATCTGATGTTCAAACTATTCAAAACCACCCTGTAAAACCGCAAGGCGTAAAGCCTCCGCCATTGCATTTCGTTTCAAAGAATGCGGTTCGGGTGGGTTTTGAATTTTGCGTCCTCCATCGCTTCTCAATCTTGAGCGGCGAATAACAATGGAGGGTAAAATGTTCTTAATTTCAAAAAGCGAATTGAAAACAAAATCAAAATTGCAACTTCAATTCCTATTCAATCAAGCCCAATCTCAAATTCCAACGCTTCAAAATCCAAACTTGGAATTGGCAAAGGCTTTGGTGGCAATGATTAAAGCCGAACTTCAAAACCGCGAACCATAAAAGGCATTTGGGGGCTTTTGAACTGCACCCTGAAAGTTGGACTATGCTGCCAATCCAAGAGCTTTGATGATTTGATTTTTGTTAGAGGCAATGTCAGCAATTGTAGCCTCATCAAGAACATCCATGAAGGCTTTCAAAGCCTTACCAAACAAGCTCCTCAAGCGGCATATTTTTTTTACTTTGCATTCAACTTCAACTGCGCCGAAACATTCGACAAGATTCATATGATCTTCGGTCAATCGAACAATCTCGCCGACAGTGATTTTATGTGCAGGCCTTGCAAGTATAACGCCGCCGCCGCGCCCTCTTGTCGCTTGAACATAACCATGTTTACCCAACATATGTACGATTTTTATGAGGTGATTACGCGAGATTTGATGGCGCTCAGCAATGTCAATAATTCTGACAGGTTCTTGCTTTACCTCAAGATACATTAAAACGCGAAGTGCATAATTGGTATAGTGTGTAAGATGCATAGATTGAACCTTGAATTCGTTATTGTTATATCAAATATACAACAATTAGTAGCTATCAGCACCGCAAATGTCAAATTTTTGAAATGCGCTTCGTTGTCTAATCATTAAATCAACAACGAAATTATTCTATCATTTGCATACAAATCTATGTTTTAATCGCAAAAAAATAGCGAGTTATCCAAAATTGAAAATGACAAATTGTCTCACCAAAAATTGTGAAAAATCAATAACTTAAACTGGGGAAAGCGGTGATTTTATTTGCTACACTTATATGTAAACGTAAAAATATTTGACATCTTATTGTTGTATGAGCTATACAACAAATAATTGTTGTACGTCATATGCAACATTAATGAAAACGAAGTGCGACACAAGAATGCCAGACCGCGAGCTCATTATTAAAATTGTCGCAGCCATAGGGATAAAACTTATGGCGCTTGCGCTCATCTGGGCATTCTTCATTTCCAATAGTCGTGTCACGGTATCACCTCTCAGCGTGGCACGACATTTTGAAACTCAAGTCGAATAGAAAAGGTCATATTATGCAAGAGCATTTAGTCGATATTTCAAGATTACAATTTGCGGCAACCGCAATGTATCACTTTTTGTTCGTGCCACTTACCATTGGAATGACATGGATATTGGTCATCATGGAAAGTGTTTATGTCATGACTGGCAAATCAATTTATAAGGATATGACCAAATTTTGGGGCAAATTATTCGGCATAAATTTCGCGCTTGGCGTGACCACTGGTATCACAATGGAGTTTCAGTTCGGAACCAATTGGGCATATTATTCTCATTATGTTGGTGATATTTTCGGTGCACCATTGGCAATTGAAGGGTTGATGGCCTTCTTTTTAGAATCCACCTTTATTGGCTTATTTTTCTTTGGTTGGAATAGATTAGCAAAAACCCAACATTTGTTAGTCACGCTTTTAATGGCAATTGGCACAAACCTATCTGCGCTTTGGATTTTGATTGCAAATGGTTGGATGCAAAATCCTGTAGGGTCTGATTTTTCCTATGTCACAATGCGTATGGAAATGACAAACTTCTGGGATGTGATTTTCAACCCAGTTGCGCAAGCCAAGTTCGTGCATACGGTTTCTGCAGGATATGTGGTTGGCGCTATGTTTGTCTTGTCAATTTCGGCATATTATCTTTTGAATAATAAGCATATTGAGCTTGCCAAACGTAGTTTTAGAATTGCTGCGGCCTTTGGCCTTGCGGCCGCCTGTTCGGTAATCGTTTTGGGTGATGAATCTGGCTATACAGTTGGCGAAGCCCAAGAAACCAAATTGGCAGCAATGGAGGCGATTTGGCACACTGAAAAAGCCCCTGCAGGTTTAAACTTAATTGCATCGATTGATGAAAAGGCGCAAAAAAACAATTGGGAAATTCAAATCCCTTATGCTCTTGGAATTATCGGGACGCGTTCATTAAGCAAAGAAATCAAAGGAATAACAGAAATTAAAGAGCGCAATCGTGAACGTATTATTGCAGGTATTGAAGCGGTGAAAACCTTAGAACAATTGCGCCGTAATCCAAAAGATGAGGCAATGGTTGCGCGGTTTGAAACCATTAAGAAAGACTTGGGTTACGGTCTATTATTGCGCAAGTACGTCACCAATATGGATGATGTCACACCTGCAATAATCCAAAAAGCGGTTGATAGCACAATCCCCGCCGTTGCGCCGATGTTTTGGGGTTTTCGCGCCATGGTCGGTTTAGGTTTCTATTTTCTAATTCTTTTTGGTGCGTCCTTCTATTTCACATTGCGCGGCAAATGCGCAGATAAGAAATGGCTTTTGAAGGCCGCTTTATGGTCTTTGCCATTGCCATGGCTTGCCTGTGAAATTGGTTGGTTTGTTGCCGAATATGGTCGTCAACCATGGACAATTTATGGCGTATTGCCAACCCATCTTTCTGTTTCAGCCATTAGTGTTGAAAACGTCTATGGTTCATTGGCAGGCTTTATCGGATTTTATACGCTGCTTTTGGTGGTCGAACTTTATTTAATGTTTAAATTCGCCCGCCTTGGCCCAACCCAATACACCGAACAACACTAACTCAAAGGAAAATGCGATGTTAGATTATGTAACTTTGAAAATTATCTGGTGGGTGTTAGTTGGCGTATTGCTAATTGGCTTTGCCATCATGGACGGACATGACATGGGGGTCGGCACACTTTTGCCATGGGTTGGCAAGGGCGATACAGAACGCCGCGTGGTCATAAATACCGTCGCCCCGCATTGGGATGGCAATCAAGTTTGGTTCATTACCGCAGGGGGCGCAGTATTTGCGGCTTGGCCCTTGATTTATGCTACTGCCTTCTCTGGCTTTTATTGGGCGATGATGGCAGTGCTTTGGTCTTTATTCTTTCGCCCAGTTGGCTTTGATTATCGTAGCAAGATTGACAATAAAATCTGGCGTCAAACCTGGGATTGGGGTCTTTTCATCGGCGGCTTCATCCCGCCCGTGATATTCGGTGTTGCCTTTGGCAATCTATTGCAAGGTGTTCCCTTCTATTTTGATGAAAATCTATTGGTGCATTATACCGGCAGTTTTTGGGCGCTTTTAAACCCATTCGCCTTGCTTGCTGGCCTTGTTTCCAGTGCAATGATTACTTTCCACGGCGCGATTTATTTAATGCTTAGAACCGAAGGTGATATTCACAAACGCGCGAAAATTGCCGCCAATATATTTGGCATCTTAGCACTTGGCTTATTCGCAATTGCGGGAATTTGGGTCGCAAAAGGCATAGATGGATATGCGATAGTCGGCAATTATGACATTGGCGCATTACCAAATCCATTGGATAAACAAGTAACCCATCAAGCAGGTGCTTGGATGCAAAATTATTCAAAAATGCCAATCACAATGGCAATTCCCGCATTAGCTTTCATCGCAGGAATTATCGCAATATTTTTGGCGAAAATTGAAAAAGCGGGTGCGGCCTTTGTATTCTCATCCCTAATGATGGCGGGAATTATTGGCACGGCGGGGGTTTCAATGTTCCCATTCCTTATGCCATCTTCTAGCGATCCAAATTCCAGCCTTATGATTTGGGATAGTGTTTCAAGTCATCTAACGCTTGGAATTATGTTCTGGGCAGTCGTGATTTTTATGCCGATAATCATCATTTACACTTCATGGGCATACAAGGTCATGTCGGGCAAAGTCACCAAAACCTATATCGAAGATAACAAACACAGCGTTTATTAAGGAGAAAATAAAATGTGGTATTTCGCATGGCTATTAGGCGTTGGATTTGCCGTCTTGCTTGCAATCTTGAATGCAATGTGGGGCGAAAGTGAAGAAGATCGCCGCAATGCCGAATGAAATCTCTCCCCCAGAGATGGGGACGGTCAAGACAGGGTTACAGTCATCACCCACTCCTCAAACAAAAATGTCGTGGCCGTCCCTAATTTTGGGACTTGGAATAATGTTAGCGATTAGTATTTATCCCATAGCCTTTGCTAATAAACTTGGAAAAGTAAATCATGCTTCCTTGATGGTTTTAATGTGGTCAATGATGGCGGGAATTATTCGCGGCGTTGGATTTATTCCAAGAAATAAAATCCTAAAATTTCTATTCTCAACAATTACGGCTTTTATAACTCTTATCGTCGCAATTGCTACAAACTTTTTTATCTAAAGGATTGAAAATGAAAATTGCCGTTACATCACAAAATTTTAAAACAATAACTAATCATGCGGGTAAAGCGCGGCGCTTTATTGTTTATGATGTCACTTCGCCTGAAAATATTGTTGAAATTGAGCGCCTTGATTTAGACCCCACTATGGCATTTCACAATTTTGTAGGCGAGCATCACCCGATTGACGGAGTTGAAATTTTAATTTCCGCGTCGTTTGGCGAAGGTTTTGCGCGCAAAATGGCGCAACGCGGAATTCGAGCCAGCATAAGCAATGAAAGCGATATAAAATTGGCGATATGTCGGTTTTTAAATGATGGTAAGAAACTTCCAATTGCCAACAACAGCGCAATTGAAGACCACGCTTGTGGCTGTAACTGCTCCTAATTTTGTGCGTCATTCAAAACCGCGAACCATAAAAGGCATTTGGGGGCTTTAGCCCCCATTTGCTATTTGGTTTCTGGTGTGCGCATTACGATACGACCATTTAGCGGCATTGCATTAAGCGCAAGGGTGAAGCCTTTGCCATCTTTGGTTGCCCATGCAACGCCAATGTCTGTCCATCGTGCGTTTTCACCTTCACCATTTACGGTGTAAAGACGGTGGCTTGGTTTGGTTTTGGTTTCTTTAGTCATTTTCATCTCCATTTGTTTTACCCAATGGACTATTCCTTCGGGCTTCATGGGGAGAAGTAAGACACGGCGCATAAGCGGTTGGTTCAAAGGTTGAATGAAATGAACACGCGTGCGGAGCTGCAAGGAACTGAAGCGAGCAACCTTGAACCATTACCGCGCGGCGGGTCAATCTAACCCATGATCAATGCCCGATGGATAGTCTTGTCTTTTGGGTAAGTGAGAGATGAAATTTAAAGAAAACCAACCCAATCCATTAAGATAATAAATCAAAAAAAGCCAAGTTGTGAAACTTGGATATTACAAGGCGGCAATAATTGTGAATGAAAAGGTATACAAATTGTCGAAAAAGCTTCTAAATTATGCATATTCTGAAGTATGCAAATTAAGTTCTGAGACTTGTATCAATTGCTAAAACTGATATTATGTGCGAGGTTTACAGGCAGATTAGTTATCGTGTTTCCGCGATATAAGATTAAATGTCAGGTGGGAGTTGCTTCCCAAAGTTCTTTATGCTTGATTAACGTAAAATGTTTAATGGGCTATGCACTTCGCATAAGAGTGCCTGTAAACCACCTTTAACAGGATTTAAGTGTCAAAACTAGAAGAGTTACAAAACGCAAAGACGATTGATGATTTGGCAAAATTATTAGGTTTCAAATCAAGCGCAATTGCATATATATTGTATAAAATTCCAGAAGATAAAAAATATATTTCCTTTCAAATTCCTAAGAGAAGCGGCGGAAATAGAGATATATTGTCACCCATCCCACAATTAAAATTATTGCAAAAGAACTTATCACACTTGCTATACGGAATTAGAGATGAAATAGGAGGAAATAGAAGAGTTCTCTCGCATGGATTTCGCAGAAAGCAATCAATCTATACAAATGCCACAGTTCATAAAAATCGGAGATATGTATTTAATTTAGACATTGAAGATTTTTTTCCTTCCATAAATTTTGGCAGAGTTCGCGGCTATTTTATTAGCAACACTAATTTTCAACTAGACCCAACTATTGCGACTTTAATTGCGCAAATAGCCGTATATAAAAACCAACTGCCACAGGGCAGCCCTTGCTCGCCGATAATTTCCGATATGATAGCTGAAATACTAGATGCAAGATTGGCAAAATTAACAAAAAAATAAGGTATTAAATACTCACGATACGCTGACGATTTGACGTTCTCAACAAATTCAAAAATATTCCCACCACAAATTTGCGAGCTTAGTTCCAATGATGATTACATTGCGGGAAGCAGCATAAGTAAAATAATAACTCAAAGTGGTTTCAATATTAATTCGAGAAAAACGAGAATACAATTTAGAGGTTCACGCCAGACGGTAACTGGTTTAGTTGTGAACGAAAAGGTCAATGTTGAAAGAAAATACTATAAAAAAATTCGAGCAATGTGTCATTCACTGTTTGTAAAAGGTGAATATACAATAAGAAATGAACTAACCAACAACGACGAAATAGCCGCAAACACAAATCCACTAGAAGGACGACTTAGTTTTATTCACTCAATTTTAGACAAAAGCGATTCTAGAGACGAATCCGCAAAAAAAGATAAAAAAACTATAAGTGGATTTCGACAGCTATTGAAAAATTTTCTATTTTTTAAGAAATTTGTAATTTTAGAGCAACCAATTATTATATGTGAAGGTAAAACTGATAATGTCTATTTTTCGCTAGCTTTGAAATACTTGACAAAATTCCAGCCAACTCTGGCAGAATTTAAAAGCGGCAAGCTAGTTAATAACATTTCTTTTTTTCGGCAAATTAATCACAAAGGTAGGCAAAGTTTATCAAGTCGTATTCTCGAAGTGAGTGATGGAACTGGAAATTTAAGTCATTTTATTGCACGATATGCTGAAATGTTGAAAAAATTCAAATTTAAGAGATTAGCATTTCCTGTAATAATCATTATTGACAATGATGATGGGGCTAACGGCATTTTCTCAACTATTTCAAAGCAATACAAAAAAACAATTCAACATAGTTCGAATGATGATTATTATCACCTTGTAGAAAACCTCTATCTTATTAAGACCCCTTCGGATTCGAGTGGCAAACCAACATGTGTAGAAGATTGCTTTGAAGAGAGTTTGCTAAAAACTAAAATTGATGGCAAAAAATTTAACCCAAATAACAAAATTGATCCCACCTCAGAGTATGGGAAGCATATTTTTGCCGAACGAGTTGTGAAGGCAAACGCTAAGACAATAGATTGGGCGGGCTTTGAGCCAATTCTAGAAGGGATATGCAAAGTTATTAATCATCATAAAGCCAAAAAACTCACGCCATAAATATATGCGCCCTTAAAAAAGGGCGAGTTGGTTATGGTTTGGGAATTTTGGTGCTTTGAAAAAGCTGACTTGCTTGTTTGAATTTAAGTAATTAAAGGCGAAT
Organism: Hyphomonadaceae bacterium; assembly: GCA_027492515.1. Classification (GTDB taxonomy): domain Bacteria; phylum Pseudomonadota; class Alphaproteobacteria; order Caulobacterales; family Aquidulcibacteraceae; genus Pseudaquidulcibacter. The sequence continues at coordinate 649 of JAPUEP010000197.1, read as the reverse complement.
TCTGCCACGCTATCAAAGGCATCGACCTTGTCGGCTTCGATAATAATTTCTTTGAAGGCTTTGTTTGAGAATGGAAGTGATTTTCCGTCCATGCTTTCGATTTCAACAATTGATTTCCATGCACCATCATCAAATTGGATTGCGTAACGCTCAAAGCGGATTTCAATTTTAATACCATTCCAAAATTTACGAGTGATTGAGAAGTCTTGTTTCATGTCTGCCTCCTGCTGGCTTTGATTGTTCATTTGACGGGGGAGACAAAGGCAGGTGATTAAAACTTGGGGTTCACCGAAGGGGAACGGGTAACACGGGAGCACGCGAACTGAACGGGCAGCCCGTTGAACCCCAAGTTGAACCTGCCAAACACGTCAAATTAAATGAACAACAAACGCCAAAGGATTTGAGGGCAAAGACATTCAAGACAGCGAATACCGTATTGGAAAAAATGGCGGTAAAATGAAATAAAACCGCTTGAAATATACCCCAATTTGATAGGTCAATAATGGAAATCCGAAATCGAAATGGTCGGAAATATCCCCCATTCCAAAGCCAAGGAAATTATAGATATAAAGCCGATATCGAGGCCAAAGCATGTCTAATTCGCCCGACTAAATTCAAAAGCAATTCACCAAAGCACCAACCAAACCAA
>JAPUEP010000196.1 GCA_027492515.1 Hyphomonadaceae bacterium | reverse complement strand
CTTTCTTTACAAGAAATGGCATCATCTGCGAATATGGCGTGGGCAATGTATCCAGGGCTTACACATGGCGCATATTCGGCACTACTTACGCATGGTAGCGATGAATTAAAAGCAAGATATTTGCCAAAAATGGTTTCAGGTGAATGGACAGGCACAATGAACCTTACAGAGCCGCATTGCGGAACTGATTTGGGTCTATTGCGCACAAAAGCTGAAGATAATGGCGATGGTTCATATAATATCACAGGCCAAAAAATCTTTATTTCCGCTGGTGAACATGACATGAGTGATAATATCATTCACCTTGTCCTTGCCCGTATTGCAGGCGCGCCAGAAGGCACAAAAGGGATTTCACTTTTTGTAGTTCCAAAATTCCTTGTTAATGAAGATGGCTCTTTGGGCGCAAGAAACCCTGCGACTTGCGGTAAAATTGAAGAGAAAATGGGTATTCACGGCAATTCAACCTGCGTTATGAATTATGACGGCGCAAAAGGTTGGCTTGTGGGTGAAGAAAACAAAGGCCTTAATGCAATGTTCGTTATGATGAATGTGGCGCGTTTGGGTGTGGGCCTTCAAGGGCTTTGCCAATCTGAATCATCATATCAAAATGCGGTTATTTATGCCAAAGATAGATTGCAAATGCGCTCTTTAACTGGCCCTAAAAACCCAACTGGCCCTGCCGATCCAATCATTGTGCACCCCGATGTGCGCCGTATGCTTATGGATGCCAAAGCCATTAATGAGGGCGCGCGTTGTTTCCTTTATTGGACGGCTTTGTATGGTGATTTAATGCATGTTGCCAATGATGAGGCATTAAAAGCCAAAGCAAGTGATTATATGGCGCTTCTAACGCCTGTTCTTAAAGGCTATATCACCGATAAAGGTTTCGAAAATGCCGTTAATGGACAGCAAATTTACGGCGGTCACGGCTTTATCGAAGAGTGGGGCATGAGCCAATATGTACGCGATGCCCGTATCGCAATGATTTATGAAGGTGCAAATGGCGTTCAGGCGCTTGATTTGGTTGGTCGCAAACTTGCAATGAATGGCGGTCGTGCAGTTCAAACATTCTTTGGCGAAATTGACGCTTTTGTTAAAGCAAATTCTGAAAATGCTGAACTTGCGCCATATATTAAAGGTCTAAAAACTTCAAAAGATGCTTTGATGGCGGCAACAATGTGGTTGATGCAAAATGGCATGGTAAATTTTGACAATGCAGGTGCGGCGTCAACAAATTATATGCATTTATTTGGCATTTGCGGCCTTTCATATATGTGGGCAATTATGGCAAAATCGGCCCTTGAGAAAAAAGGTTCAGAGCCGTTTTATGACACAAAACTTAAAACCGCGACCTATTTCATGGAGCGCATCGTTCCAGATTGCGCCGCACATTTAGCAAAAATCCAAACCGGCGCCACAAGCATGATGGCGCTAAGCGCGGATGAGTTTTAATAAAAACCTGCCAATTAATAAACACTGAACTAATTTAAAGTAATATGCGCCCTAGATTTATTTCTGGGGCGTATTTTGTATAATAATAAACAAAATTTTACTTCGTATAATAATAATGTAAACAGCATAAATAATTATCCACATCAAGGCGCAAGTATAATAACCCTAATTTATGGCGCGATTGTGTTGTTCGTTTTTCTACTTTTATTGATATTTGATCAATTGCTTTTATCTGTATTTAGAGGAATTGGCATAGGTTTTTTGATGCAATCGGGTCTAGAATTTGCAAAAACCAGCGTGGCAATTGTCTTTCTTGCAATGTGGATTTGGGTTTTTTCAATAATAATGACCATTCCATATAATTATCTTGGAAAACGACGATTGGTTTATTCCATAGCATCCATATTGGGATTTATAATAAGCTCAAAAGTGATTTGGGTGTTTTTTGCAATAATAATGGACTTTGAGTTTACAAATGATCCTATTTCAAAATTTGTAAAAATGTCATTTTTTCTACCTTTTGTATATTTATGGCTTTTGTCGCGAATTCAAAAATTTGAAGATGAAAATTCAACCCAAACATGGTCACGCTCAGAACGATTTAAAACTTGGTTGGCGCATTGTTTATTTATGAAAAACATCACCAACAAGCAAAAAATTGATATCAAAGAAATTGCCACACATGGTAAATCCACGGCCTTTAAAGAAGGCAAAAATCTTCTAAAACGTGAATATAGTCACCTAAATGCTGCCTTAGCTTTTGGACAGATTATGGCCCTATTAAAAATAGCAAGCCAGCAAACCTTTAAAATAGGCGAATATTTAAAACCCGCACGATTTAAAACCGAATTAGATTATGGCGCAAATTTGCTTTTCATGTGGCTCATGGATAGTTTTATAATTTCAATTATAGCATTTTTAGCATATCGCGTATTTGCTATAGCCCTATTCATATTGGCTAAATTTATTAATCTCAAAAACACAGCATTAGAATTGGGTCTAATTGGCGGTATATCTTTTAGCGCAATTGCCTTTTTGATAATGATTGGTGGATTATTTAATAATTATGGTGGTGTTTTTTCTATATTTTTAAACCCATTAACATTTTTCATTATCGGCTTTGTCTTTGGCATAATTTATAAATTTTCACTTCCGAAACCGCCGATGCCAATTATTAATGCGTCGCAGTAAATTTCAAATTTGGCTTAAAAATAAAAATGATATAAATAAATATTATGACTGAAAATTGGTATGATGCCCCAAGTGATAAAAAGCCACCATCTGAATGGATGAAAATGGTTTGGATTTCAATTTTAACAGGGGTTTTTACCGGTCTGTCCATTGCCACTTTATATATTATTGCAGATTATATTTTCCCAAAACCAAGGATTTTCGAATTCAATTTGCAAAATGAAATTAGTGCGGCGCTTTTGGTTTTAATGTTTGGTGCAACCGCCGGATTAATCATTGGCGCACCTTCTGCTTTTATCATTGGGCCGATGACAATCAAGGCAACAAATAAATTACCCGAAAATATAAAGTTTTGGGTCCGTATTATTATAGGGGCAATTGGTGGGTATTTGGCGTTTCTTATTGTTGGAATTACACAAAATACGCCAAATTTATTTGTTTTAAATATAGATAAGTTTTTTATGCCAATTTTTTCTGGAATCTTTGGTGCACTTATTTATATAAAATTATATTCCAAAAAAAATTAAATTAAAAATATCTACTATATTTAGCAATATTCATATACAATTTAGAAAATATTTATAATCAAACAATATTAATTTAATATATGGAAAAATTTGCAATCTCATTAGCAATAATAATGTTATATGCCAGACTTATAGCTTCGGTTATAGTTGATATTTCATTGTTCCAACTTATCTTTAATATTGTTTATGATTATTTTTCAAAGCCAGAAAGTAATTTGTTAAACAAGGGCTTATTAGAAATTATTATAAGCATGTTTGGTATGTTTTTATTACTCTTAAGCTTTAATTTTTTCGTTTTAGTAATTCCAATTTCGATTATAACCGCATTCATAAAAACTCATTTAAAGAAACTAAACTTAATTTATTCGTATTTATTAGTTGCGGTGGTTTTTGTTTTTTTCGGCACGGTAATAAATAATGGATTAGGCCATAGTTTGGGAATGATTGGTGGGCAAAAAATTGAAGATTATAGGCTAATTATATATGCTTTAGTTGGCGCATTATCTTTTGTGTTGCGAATGAAAAATACCGAAACATTTATTTCCCAAAATAATTGAATTATTATCTTTTAATGGCTTATTATTAGGCTTAATATCGCTCCCAATTCACAAAATATCAGGAGCATTAAAATGAGCGAACATATAGCCAATGTGAAATGGGAACGTGGTGATCAGGCATTCTCTGATGGCAAATATGCCCGCAAGCATTTAATTTCCTTTGATGGTGGCTTTTCAATTGCAGGCGCGCCAAACCCAATGATTAAACCGCCACTTGGCGCACTTGATGCCGCAGATCCAGAGGAATTGTTGGTTGCGGCACTTTCTTCATGCCACATGCTTTGGTTTTTGGATTTGGCGCGACGCGCAGGATTTGTTGTTAATTCATATAATGATGACCCAATTGGCATTATGGGCAAAGATGAAAATGGCAAAATTTCGATTACCAAAATCACCCTAAACCCAAAAGTTGACTTTGAAGGCAATGCCCCAAGCGTGGATGAGCTTGCAGACCTTCATCATAAGGCACACGATGTTTGCAACATTGCAAACAGCATCAAGGCCGAGGTTGAGATTGCATAATGGTAAAAGAATTATTTGAAAAAGCGGGTCTATTTGAACACGCCCCATGTTCAAAAACCTTGGGTTTTGAACTTATCGAGCTTGATATAAAAGCAGGAACAACCAAGGTTAAATTTGTTGGAAAAGCTGAATTTGCCAATCCGATGGGTACAATTCAGGGCGGTTTTTTGGCGGCAATGCTTGATGATACAATTGGCATGTTATGCATGGTAAAAATGGGCGGAAGGGCAATTGTTTCAACGATTGATTTGAACGTTCAATATCTTCGCCCGATTCACTGCAAAAAGTCTGAAAATGACGTAACGGTATCTGCAAAAATAACGTCCACAGGCAAAAATATTATGTTTGCCGAAGCCGAACTTTATGATAGCCGTAATAAAATAGCAGCGCGCGCCACATCATCTTTGGCGATTAATAAAATTAAACAAGGGGAAGAATAATGACTGAGGCTTATATTTATGACGTAGTTCGTACCCCACGTGGTCGTGGTAAAAATACTGGCTCCCTACATGAGATAACGGCGCTTTCATTATCTTCACAAATTTTGGGCGCAATTCGTGATAGAAATTCTCTTGATACTTCATTAGTTGATGATGTTATTTGGGGCTGTGTTACACCAATTGGTGAACAAGGTGCAGATATTGCGCGAACTGCGGTTTTGATGGCTGATTATGCCGAAACCACCGCAGGGGTTCAAATAAACCGCTTCTGTGCATCAGCCTTGGAGGCTGTGAATATGGCAAGCGCCAAAGTAATCGCTGGTGAGGCTGACTTTGCCATTGGCGGCGGCGTTGAATGTATGAGCCGTATTCCAATGGGTTCAGACGGTGGCGCATGGCCAACCGACCCACAAGTTGCGATTAAAACCCGCTTTGTGCCACAAGGTATTTCTGCCGATGCAATTGCAACTAAATATGGAATTTCGCGCGATGATTGCGATGCCTATGCAGTTGAAAGCCAAAAACGTTCGGCAAAATCATGGGCAGAGGGGCGATTTAAACGTTCAATCCTTCCAGTTAAAGATCAATTAGGCACAATCATTCTTGACCATGATGAAACCGTGCGCGGCGATGCATCGATGCAAAGCCTTGGAAGCCTTGAACCATCATTCAAAATGATGGGCGAAGTAATGCCGGGTTTTGATGCGGTAATACTTCAGCGCTACCCTGAGCTTGAAAAAATTAATCACGTTCACCATGCTGGTAATTCTTCTGGTATTGTTGATGGTTCTGCGGGTGTTTTAATCGGTTCAAAAGAAGCGGGCGAGCGCGCAGGTTTAAAACCACGTGCGAAAATTATTGCCACTGCATCTGTTGGTTCTGAACCTTCAATCATGCTTACTGGCCCTGAATTTGTGGCGGCAAAAGTGCTTAAAAAAGCGGATATGAGTGCGAAAGATATCGATTTATTTGAGCTTAACGAAGCCTTTGCATCGGTGGTTTTACGTTATATGCAGGCGTTTGATATCCCGCATGATAAAATCAATGTTTGCGGTGGTTCAATTGCAATGGGTCACCCACTTGGCGCAACTGGCGCAATGATTGTTGGTATCGTTCTTGAAGAATTAGAGCGTACAGGAAAAGAAACCGCCCTTATCAACCTTTGCGTTGGCGCAGGTATGGGCACAGGAACAATTATTCAACGTATATAATAATTTGATTATACAAATAAAAAAGCCGCCAAATAAATTGGCGGCTTTTTTATTGAGATTGAATTTGATTAAAATCCAAGTGCTTTTAAAGCTTCAACACTTGGCTTACCATCGACATTAAGGCCTTTGCTTTCTTGGAAGCGGCGCATTGCATCGCGGGTTTTTGAACCATAAATATTATCAACAGGTCCACGATAGAAGCCAAGTTCACCAAGGCGCTTTTGAACATTTGCCGCAGTTACAGCATTAAGTGGTTTCTTTGCGCCAACAACGTCTGATGGTGCAACATTTGAATTTGTAATGCGTTGGTTTGAAGACAAATCAACCGAAACTTTTTGAACATTGCTATTATCGCACGGAACTTCAACCCAAGTGTAATATTCAGGCTTATCAAGGCGCTGTGTATTGATTGTGGTTGTGCGCGGTGCGATACGATCTTCACCAATAATTTGCGCATCAGAAATCAATTCTTGCGTGTTAACATGTGGGTTTTTGGCGTTTAGAACAGGCGGAACGTAAACTTCACGCACACTTGCTTCTTTGGTTACAATTTGGCGGCGATTAACAATTGATTGCTCGGCAACTGGAACAAATTTCACATCTGCTTTTGGTGCTGAATATGAAGTGTATGGAACATTTACAGTTTCACCATATTCTTCAACCAAACAATAAGTTTCACCCGTTGCACCATTTATACGGCGAACATTTGATAAATCAGAGCCACGACGCCAAACCAAAGTTGGCTTTTTAACCACATAAGTTTTAAAGCCTTGGTGTGCCATTGGCGGTGTAACAACAACTTTATGATGCGCAGGTACAAGAACGATTTTCTCATCAACATATCCAAATTCAGGATTTGTCACTTGAAAAGTTTTATAACCATCACTTGCGATTACATCACGTGGCACAGGTTGTGAAAATTTAGCGTCTGCAACGCGTGGCATTACATAGCCATCTTCGATTGCAACATTTAATGCTTGATCTGCAACATATGTTGCAGGCACTAAAACACGTGCAAAACATTGGCCAGGGCGTGCATTAGGCGGCGCCATATCAGATGGCATCATCGGCTGTGCAATTGAAGCAAATGGCAATACGCTTATCCCTACCAGCGCAGCCACTATTCCATTTGAAATTTTCATTTCACCATTCTCCGAATTTATAATTATTATGGCTTAAGCCTATCGCCCTTATTTCAACGCGTATTTTACTTATTAGTCAAATAAACTTGCGTTTTTACAACCTTAACCCGAAAGCATAGATAATAGATTCAACCTTTTGGGGATTAAATTCTTTAAGTATATAAATTTTAATTATCCCCACAATTTAAAAACGAATTATTTTTTCTTAATGACAATCAAAAAGCCAGTAAAAATTTCGTCTCAAAACGATATAATTAATATGCAAGAAACTGTTCGAAATCGCCTAAAATCGGCGATAGATGCGGGCAATAATGAATTAGCAAAAGTCGAAATAGATTTGTTAGAGCGCCTTTTAAAACTAAACAAATTTGAAGATATATCGCCGCCCAAATTAACGCCGCAAGAAATCAAACAAAGGCGCGAAAAACTTATTAATGAAATCGAGGCTAAAATCCAAAAATTATCAAAATAATTATTGGTTTTTTAATAGCCTGTCATAATATTCTTGTTCTTGTGGTGTGTTTTTGGGATCGTTTGCTTTTTCCTTCAATTTTTGAAGAATTTCACGGGTTTTTTGCTCTTTATCTAATGGCGGGATTTTTGTTTTTTCATTAGGATTTGGGCGGCCGCTTTTTGATTTATTATCATTTTCGCGGCCCATTGGATCCTTATTATCTTCGCCTTGGTTCATTGCATCCGATAGGCTTTCTATCGCTTGTTTTTGGGCTTTTTGTGCATTTTCTTTATTGCCTTGTTTCAGTTCTTGGGCGGCGCGTTCCATATCATTTATGGCTTTTGAATAGCGGTTTTCATCAGTTGCTTTTAATTCATCGGCTAATTTTTCTTGTTCTTGTGCTAATTCACCTAGATTTGAGCCGTTTGAATTTTGGGTATCATCATATAATTTTTGCGCTTTATCGATAATATCATTGGATTGGCTATCATTAGAAGTTTGACCCATACGCCCCGAAGCACTGCCATTATTATCCAATTGCATATTTTGAAGAAATTGATTTAATTCATCAAGTTTTTGGTTTGCATCGCCCTGTTTGCTATTGATTTCATCAATAGCTTTTTCAATATCATTATCACCAAGGCTTTGCTTATCTTCTATTTCCATGTCGCCTGATTGTTGTTGTTGCTGTTTTAATGCTTCGACATGGTTTTGGATTGCTTGGCGTAATTCTTGTTTTAAACGCTCTATTTCGGCATCATTTGCGTTATTTTTTATGGCCTGTTTAAGGTTTTCTATTGCGTCATTTATCTGGGTTTTGGTGTCTTTTTGGGCATCACGGTATTTTTCAATTATTTCCCATAAAATATTTCCAGCTTCTTTTGCCTCTTGGGTATTTCGTGCGCGTGAAAGGGTTTCAATTGCATAAATTAAACCAAGATGTGATAATTCATCCATTTGTAAATATTGATAATTTGCCTCATAAATTTGTAAAATATCATATGATTGTTTTATAGATTTTGGGGCATTTTCAATATAATTATCCGAACTTATTTGGACTTCTTGATCTGATTTTTCGTCATACATTCGCACCGAAGCATTATTATATGCTTCATAAGGATTAGTGGTGCGAATTATATTTAACCTTAATTCTTGCAATGATTGCGCTAAATCATCGTTTAATTGTGGCTCCCTTAAATTAAGCCAAAACTGACTTGAATAACTTATATTTCCCGATAGGTCGGTAATTTTCAGGCGCCCAAGAACGCGCGAACCAATAAGCGCGCTTTTGGCGCTATTAAAATTTAAACTCGATTGCCCCTGATTATTAAAGCTATTTATATTAATTGGAAATTCTTCATTGATATTTTCTTGCTGGCCAAAATTTTCGGTTTTACCGCTAATTTCAATTGACGCATGAGTAATGCCAAAATCCTCTTTTGCGGTAAATTGTAAAATAAACCGATCGTCGCCGATTGGAAATACTTTCACATTTGAAAGGAATTTTACGGGCGCATCCTTATTTATTTTTATTTTATAAGCTATTTTTTCACCACCCATTTTTATTCTTATTTTGCCGTCATTAATCGCAAGAATTTCACCAAAATAATTTTGGTTATCAGTTTGTTTTAATTCAATTTTCTTACCATTAAAATTTGCAATGGGGCGGACTTTATCGGAATATATTTTTATTGTGATTTTTGAATTTTGTGGAATTAAATTTGCCTTACCACTTTCAATATCAATTTTTGGGGATTTTAAGAATTCAGGCGGCGCGGCAAAAATTTGAATATTTTGCGAGATTTGCGATGAATTTGAAAAATTCCATGTCAAAAAACTAAATGCATTGGAAAAGTAAAATGCAAAAACTACAATTGAAGCAAGCAAAAAACCCATTTTCTTTGCATCTTTTGAATTAGTAAAATCCAAAAATTTTGGGTTTGGTATTTGCGCCTTAATTTGTTGTTTTTTGAATTCATTCCAAAATTCAATATTGCCACTTATTTTTAAATCATCATTGGCACTTAATGGGGCAATTTCATTAATTTGGTTTTGAATTTCAAAATTTATAATCGAATTGCTTTTAATATTTTTAAGGCTTTTGAAATTTTTGAATGCCCAAAATCCCGCACCCAAAATAATTACAACATTCGCCAATTCAAAAATAATTTTTGGAAGATTTGGGCGGTTTAATAATATTTGCCCAAAAAATACCGAACAAATCAAAACCACAGAAAGCGGTAAAACCAAAATACGAAACCACAATAAAATCGCTTCATATTGATGGATTTTTTTTATCGCTTCTTTTGCGCCCAAAAATGATTTAAGCTCCTGCTTCAAGCAAGCGCCCCCATTTTTGCAACATATTCACCAATCGCAAGTGATGAAGTAAGCCCTGGGCTATCTATACCAAACAGACAGATTAGGCCTTCTAATTTGTGTTGGTTTTCATCAAGTATTTGAAAATCTGTGAAACTTTCAACATCCTTGCCAATTTTTGGGCGAATTCCAGCATAATCGGGTGATAATAAATTCTCATCCAATTGTGGCCAATATGATTTTATAGATTGGGCAAAAAGAGTACGGCGATTTTCATTAACCCGATAATCAATTTCTTCAACAACTTCAACATCTGGACCAAAACGGGCATGTCCCGCCGCATCTGGCGTTAAATGAATTCCAAGGCCGCCGTGGTTGGGGATTGGATAAATTAGGCGTGAAAATGGCGCTTTGCCCATATATCGAAAATAATTACCCTTGGCATATTTTACATTGGGTATGAATTTTTCTTCCAACCCTTCAATATTTTTTGCAACCGCGCCAGACCACAGACCAGCACTTAAAATAAGTGTATTCGCGCTTATTATAGTGCCATCATCACCACCGATTTCAACCACCCATTCGCCATCTTTACGCTTTGCACCCATGAATGGTGAATTGCGCGCCAATGCCCCGCCATTATCCTCAATCTCACCCAAAAGCGCGAGCATTATGGAGTGGCTGTCCATTATTCCCGATGTTGGTGCATAGATTGCAAGTTTGGCATCAAGTGCGGGTTCAAGTTTTTTTATTTCTTGGCTTTCGATGATGCGCATATTTGGAACATTATTAATCTGCCCCTGTTCAAAAATATGATGCAATTTATCAATTTCAGTTTCATTCGTGGCAAGAATTAATTTTGATATTGGATTGGCCATAATACCGCGCGCGGCGCAATATTCATAAATTAAGTGATTGCCGCGCACACAAAATTGCGCCTTAAGACTTCCTGTCGGATAATACATTCCGGCGTGAATAACTTCGGAATTACGGCTTGAAGTTTCTTCACCAAAACTTGGGTTTTTATCGACGATAATTACACTTTTGCCAGTGTTTGCAATTGCACGCCCGACCCCAAGGCCAACCATGCCCGCACCAATTATCAAAACGTCAATATCAGCCATTATTATTTTCCTATATGGAAAATAGCTTAGATTGATTGGTAAATCGTTACAATTATGTTTTTAAGCCAATTGGACACGAAACACCCAATCCACCAAGGCCACAATAACCTTCTGGGTTTTTTGCTAAATATTGCTGATGATAAGTTTCGGCATAATAAAAAGGTATGTTTTCAATAATTTCGGTCGTGATTTCACCAAAGCCCGCTTTTGTTAATTGGGTTTGATATTCATCGATTGCTTTTTGCGCAATTTGTTTTTGATTTTCGCTTGTTGGATAAAGCCCGCTTCTATATTGCGTTCCAATATCACCACCTTGGCGCATTCCTTGGGTTGGGTTATGATTTTCGAAAAATACCTTAATTAGGTTTTCATAATTGGTGATTTTTGGGTCCCATACCACCAAGACTAATTCATTATGTGCGGTTCCACCTGTGCAGACTTCTTCATATGTTGGGTTTGGTGTTAAGCCTGCGCCATAGCCAACGGCGGTTACATAGACCCCATCTTGTTGCCAAAACTTACGCTCTGCGCCCCAAAAGCAGCCCATGCCAAAATATGCATATTCAAAACCATCAGGAAATGGCGCAAAAATATTATTGCCATTCACAAAATGGATTGGTTCAACATTAAGCGGATTTGGGCGGCCTTTTAATGCTTTATCGGGATTTGGGAATTGGGTTTTTGTGAACATTTTATACCTTATTTGGATCATTAAGAGTTTTAATATTACTCTTTATGTCTTTACGTTTAAAACCTGATTTGGTTACAAAAGCCTTTTTAGTTTTTAAGGTTTTTGGCTTTTCTTTTACGTTATTTTGCGCTTTTGGTTTAGTTTTTTTACCAATTTCTTTGACCTTTAACCCCTGAAGCAATGATAATGGGGCATTCATTGCACCTTTATCAGGGTCGCTAAAGGCGCGGCCATATTTTTCAAGCCTTTCATCAAGTGATAAAAGAAATTCATCTTCCCATTCGGATAATTCAGTTTTTGTTTGGCTTGCATTTTTCTTTACGCGCGCAATCCATTTGCGCGCTTTATTTGCCATTTTATCGTCTGATTTTTCCAAATAACCCCCAGATTAGAGGATTAATATATTATATTTCGCCCAAAGCGTGAAGATATAAATCAAGCATCATTTCTTCTTCTTGGCGTTTCTTTTGGTCTTTTTTGCGCAAAGAAATAACTTTTCTTAGGGCTTTTGTATCAAATCCCAAAGCTTTGGCATCGGCATAAACATCTTTGATTTGGTCGGCAACTTCTTGCTTTTCAGCTTCAAGATTTTCAAGACGCGCAACATAAGAACGCAATTTATCTTTGCTAGTTTCAGTTAAAGCTTGTGGTGCAACGATATCGTCTGATTCAAAATCCATTTGTAAAATCCTTATTGTGCGTATCCACCAGTTTTTTGTGTTTCAATCAATAGGGAAAATGCATTTTTTAACAGGGATTTTTACATTATTATTTTACATTGCAAGGCCTTTGGTTTGCGCCTCTATTTTGAATAATCCGCGTTTTGCGCCTTCCATATATGGATTTAGGAATATTGCTTCTTCATAGGCTTTTTTGGCCTCATTCAAATCGCCATTTTGCTCTAATATTGTGCCAAGCCCAAACCATGCATTATAATCGCGCGGTTCAATTTTAACGGCGGCACGTAAATGTTTTATTGCGCCGTCCCTATCATCTAATTGATACAAAATACTTGCGGCGGCACTATGGGCAGGGGAATATTGAAAATCCATTTGTGTGATTTTTTCATAAATCGCCAATGCATCTTGTGGTTTGTTTGCTTCTTCTAATTTTGCGCCAATTACCATTAATCCATTTATGCTTTGGTGCGGGGAAATTGCCATTAATTCTTGCGCTTGGGCATCAATTGCATTGGCATCCATATCATTTTCAGACATTCGCAATTCTTTAAGGCTTTGGATTAGAGCTTGTTTTTCGTGTTGTTTGCCTAAATCTAAAAGCCTATATTCAACTTGACCATAAAATATATTGGCGCACAAAAATATGCATGCCAAAACAAATGAAATTTTTTGCCAAGTTTTCATCAATGCATTTAATCCGAAATAGATTAAAATATAACTATATTTGGTTCAAATGACACTGGAAAAAATTTTGATAATTGTCTAAAGCGCATCTTATGACACAAAAACCTGCAAAAACGCTTTACGATAAAATTTGGGATAACCATTTCATTTGCGACACTGATAATGGCGATAGCTTAATTTATATTGACCTTCACCTTATTCACGAAGTAACAACCCCACAGGCCTTTGCAGGGCTTCGCGCCAATGGGCGCAAGGTTTCAGAGCCTAATCGTACACTTGCGACCGCCGATCATAACACCCCAACCGAAGATCAAGAACTTGGTCTTGATGGCGTTAAAGATCCCGAAGCTAAGTTACAACTTGAAACTTTGTCCAAAAATGTTGAAGAATTTGGAATTCAATTCTTCCCAATGGGCGATATTAATAATGGTATTGTTCACGTTGTTGGCCCAGAACAAGGGCGCACCCAACCCGGCCTTACAATTGTCTGCGGCGATAGCCATACTTCAACACATGGCGCATTTGCCGCCCTTGCCCATGGTATCGGCACATCAGAAGTTGAACATGTTTTAGCAACCCAAACTTTACGCGCCCGAAAAATGAAAAATATGGCAATTAAAGTCGAGGGTGAATTACAAAATGGCGTTACTGCCAAAGATGTTGCCCTTGCAATCATTGCCAAAATTGGAACCGCAGGCGGCACAGGTTCGGTTATTGAATTTATGGGTTCAACAATTCGCGGCCTTTCAATGGAAGGACGTATGACGCTTTGCAATATGGCAATAGAGGCGGGTGCACGTGCGGGCCTTGTTGCCGCAGACGAAAAGACTTTTGAATATATTAAAGGCAGGCCAGCCGCGCCAAAAGGCGGTGCGTGGGAAATGGCGCTTAAATATTGGCAAGATATGAAATCAGATGATGATGCAATTTTTGATATTGTCATTGAAATGGACGGCACAAAAATTAAACCAATGCTTACATGGGGCACAAATCCAGAGCAGGCAATTGCAATTGATGAAAATGTTCCAACAGGTGATGGCCTTAGTGAAGGGGCAAAAGAAACATTTGAACGCGCTTTAAATTATGTTGGTTTTGAAGCAGGTCAAAAAATCGAAGGCGTGAAAATTGACCGCGTATTTATTGGATCTTGCACAAATTCTCGTATCGAAGATTTACGCGAAGCCGCAGAAGTTGCCAAAGGTCAAAAAGTTGCAAACACTGTGCGCGCAATGATTGTTCCGGGTTCTGGCCTTGTTAAATTACAAGCCGAAGAAGAAGGTTTGGATATAATCTTTAAAGAAGCGGGTTTTGAATGGCGCGAACCTGGATGTTCGATGTGCCTTGGTATGAACCCTGATAAACTTGCGCCTGGTGAAAGATGTGCATCAACTTCAAATCGTAATTTTGAAGGCCGCCAAGGGCGCGGTTCACGCACCCATTTATGTTCACCACGCATGGCGGCATGGGCGGCAATTAAGGGTGAATTATTCGATTATAGAAATATAAACTGAACAACTTATTTGAGATATAAATTATAGTATGTTAAGTTTAGCTGTTGCCTCAATGGCTTCCGTAAGCGTTTACGTCAATCAACGCGTTAACCTGCTATTGTGGGATGACGCTTGATTACCAAACTATCATGCAATAGCGCTTATAACGGAATTAAAAATGAAAAAACTTCCAAATAAATATTCAAATATAGTGATGCCACTTATATTATCGTGTTTTATGACATTGCTTGTAAGCTTGATAAGCCTAATTCGCGCCAAAGGATTTAATTTGAATATTATAGATCTTTGGCCCTCGGCATGGATGATATCTTGGGCAATTGCTTTCCCTATTTTACTATTAATTTTGCCTTTGGTACGTAAAATAGTAAGTCTTATAGTTGAATAATTTTAAAGCCCCATATTAAAATATGGGGCTTTTTTTATTTTATCCTTTTGGATGTGATTTAAGATATTCGTGATATCTATCAACGCCTTCAAGAATTAATTGTTCGGCAACATCGCGGTCTTTCCAACCTTGGATTTTTGTCCATTTGCCTGGTTCCAAATCTTTATAATGCGCAAAGAAATGCTCGATTTGGGCTAATTGAATTGCTGGCAATTGTTTGTATGAATCGGTTCCATCATAGAATGCAGTTAGTTTTGGAATTGGAACTGCAACGATTTTTTCGTCAATACCCGCTTGGTCTTCCATCAATAAAACGCCAACTGGCTTAACGCGCAAAACGCAACCAGGGATTAATGGGCGACGACCAATACATAAAACGTCAACAGGGTCACCATCGCCTGATAAAGTGCCAGGGATAAAACCATAATTTGTTGGGTAGCGCATTGGCGTGTACAAAAATCTATCAACAAACATTGCACCTGAATCTTTGTCGATTTCATATTTAATCGGCTCACCGCCCAATGGAACCTCGATAATAACATTCACGTCACGTGGTGCATCATATCCAACTGGGATTTTTGTAATATCCATTTTTAACCCTCAAAATACTTTTTACTATGGGAAAAAGAAAAGCGCCCGATAGTTTTCGAGCGCTTAACATATTGCACCTGCGAAAGCAAATGTTTCTATTCTGCTTGCGCCATTCTTTGTGCACGTTTTTTTGCTTCTTCTTTTAGGGCTTTTTCCCTATCTTCAAGGGATGTTGAAGAAATCCCTTTAAAGAATTTAGAAAACCAATGGTCAAAATCATCGACCAAAGTATAGACCGCAGGAACAAAAACCAAAGATAAAGCAGTCGAAACAATAAGGCCGCCAATAACTGCAATCGCCATACCGTGACGGAATGCACCCGGACCTGCGGTGGTTAGGGCATTTGGTATCATACCCGCAACCATTGCAATTGTTGTCATGATGATTGGGCGCGAACGCTTTTTGGCGGCATCCATAATTGCATCATAACGTGACATTCCATGATTTATCGATTCAACCGCAAAATCCACCAATAGAATAGAGTTTTTGGTCGCAATACCGATTAACATCAAAAGCCCAATAAACACAGGAAGCGATAACGGCTCTTGGGTTAAGAATAGCCCAAAGAAAGCGCCAGCAGGAGCCAAGAAAATTACCGAAACAATCGTAATTGGCTGCATGAAATCTTTAAACAATAGAACAAGCACCGCAAAGATAAGCAATACACCCATCATAATTGCGCTTGAGAATTGGTTAAACATATCCGCCATATCCTCGGCATCGCCACCTTCTTTGATACGCACACCAGGGCCAGGATTTTTATACCAATCTTTTGATTTAAGTTCTTCCATAGCAGGGCCAAGCTGCATTACTTTGCCGCTTTTATCCTTACCAAAGCTTGCTGAAATTGTAATTACGCGTTGGCGATCTTCGCGTGAAATGCGCGCCTGACCACCACCATAATAAACTTCTGCAACAGTGCTAAGTGGAACACTAATGCCGGTTGATGTTGGAACCCTCAAAGATTTGATTGTTTCAATATCTGCGCGGTTTTCACGTGCAAGGCGCACCATAATAGGGATTTGACGTTCACCTGAATTGAATTTTGGCAAATTCATTTCAATATCGCCAGTGGTTGCAATTCTTGTTGCTGTTGCAATTGAATTTACATCAACGCCCAAGCGTGCTGCTTCTTCACGTTTTGGAATTACGTGTATTTCAGGTTTGGTTACGTCCGCAGAAGAACGCAAATCCAAAGCCCAAGGAAGCTTACGCATTTCTGCCAATACTTTTGAAGCAGATTTTTCTAATTCATCAGAATTTGAAGACACAAGATTGATGCTTACGCCGTTAGAGCCCCAACCGCCACCAAATTGTGAACGAATTCCAGGAACTTGGGCAATTTTTTTACGCAAGTCGTCTTCATATTGCTTTTGGGTGACATCTCTATCTTTTCTATCAACCAAAGTAATCCAGAAGTTAGCGCCCGTTAAATCACCTTTTGTAGATTGAACAACGTGTTTTGTTCCCGGTTCGTCAATTACCAAGCGACCAACTTCGCGGGCTTTTGCGTCTGCTTCAAGCGGTGTTAAGCCTGGTGGCAAATCGATTGAAATTGAAACGAAGCCTTGATCAAGTTGTGGCATTACCGTCTTTGGTGTAAATGCAACAGAAACTATCGCCGCAAAAAATAATACCATCCCAAGGCCGAATGTTTTCCAGCGATTTTTCAGCGCCCATTCAAGAACACCATAATACCATTCGGCAACTTTGTTTGGCTTTTCTTCGGCATTTTCATCTTTTGGCTGAAGTAAATATGCCGCCATTAAAGGTGTTATCATCCTTGCAACAAGCAAAGAGAATAAGACCGCAACGGCAACAGTTAAACCAAAGGATTTAAAGAATTGCCCAATAATACCTGTCATAAATGACACAGGCACAAAAACCGCCACAATTGTGAAGGTTGTTGCAACAACCGCAAGGCCGATTTCGTCCGCAGCTTCAAGAGCAGCTTGGAATGGGGTTTTTCCCATATGAATGTGGCGTTCGATATTTTCGATTTCCACAATCGCATCGTCAACCAAAATACCCGCAACCAAACCAAGCGCCAAAAGCGTAACGCCATTCAATGTAAATCCAAGCAAGCTCATGACATAGAAGGTTGGAATGGTTGATAATGGTATTGCCATTGCCGCCAAGAATGTTGCCCGCCCTTCTTTTCTAAAGAGGGCAATTAATGCAACACAAAGCGTCAAAATCGCCAAAATCGTAACTTCACTTATATGCATATGGGCAAATTTATTTAAAAGGAATTCCCCGCCAAATAATACCGCTGCCGCAATTAGTGTCTCGGTGATAATTGTGCGCCATCCGCCCAAGAATACTGCGACCACCAAAGTTGCCAATAATGCACCTTCAAACATAGATTTTAATGATGAATCATAATCGTCTTGCACAAAATCAGGCGGTGTGAATGCAGGAATAATTTCCACATCAGGATGCGCTTTTTCAAACACTTTCATCTTCTCTTGCACCGCACGATATGTACGAAGCGCAGATGCAGATTTTGTGCGCTGAATTTGGAACATTGTTACTGGTGTATCATTGAACCTTGAAACGTTTCTAATATCTGCGCCGCCATCACGAACATCGGCAATATCAGAAAGTTTTAGAACGCGCCCGTTTGATAAAGTGATTGGCATATTGCGCAATTCATCAACGGTTTTTGCAGCACCCATGGTTCTGATTGTTTGTTGTCCTGTACCTGTTTCAGCCAAGCCACCAGGAATATCAGCATTTTGTGAACGCAAAGAATAAGAAACATCGGCAACTGAACCGCCAAAAGCATTCAACTTTGCAGGGTCAATATCAACCGCAATTTGCCTATCAGAGCCACCAAAACGATTAACGCGTGCCACACCCCTAACCGCAAGGAATTCACGCGTCACATCATTATCGATAAACCACGCTAATTGCTCTTGCGTAAGTTTTGGTGCTTTAATTGCATAAATACCAATTGGGTCTTGATCGTTAAAATCAATACGCTGAACAATTGGTTCCATAATCCCACTTGGAAGGTCAGAGCGAACCTGCGAAACTGCGGCGCGCGCATCATCAACCGCTTTTGCAATATCGGCTCCAATTTGCAATTCTACAAAAGTGCTTGAATGGCTTGTTTGGGCTGTTGAAGTGATTTTTTTCACCCCTTCAATTCCAGATAATGCACCTTCAATTTTCACAGTGATTTGATTTTGTATCTCAGAGGGCGCAGCGCCTGGCATTGATACATCAACCGTAAAAGCAGGAAATTCAATATCAGGGTTTGAATTAATCGGTAGCTTGAAAAAAGCACCAATGCCCAAAATTGTTAGCATTAAAAATAATACCACAGGGGCAATTGGGTTTTTTATCGCCCAAGACGAAATATAACGCATCAATACCCCCTATTTATTTTTAACATTGGCAGGCGCCTGATTAATTACTGGTGCTGCGGCTTTTGGGGCTTCTTTAGTTGGGTTTATTTTTTCACCCTCCGCCAAGAATGAAGCACCTGAAGTTACAACCCATTGACCAATTGCAGGACCAACAATTACTTCCACCAAGTCGCCACTACGTGCGCCAAGCGTAACTTTTTGTTTTGTCACACTATTATCTTGTTTAACAACATAAACGGATGAGCCTTGATCATCATATAAAACGGCCGCAGAAGGAATTGCCGTAATTGCACGCATTCCACTTGAAGCCACGCCAGTTAAGAACACACCAGATTTTACAGATGGATTTGGCTGTAGGGTGAATTTTGCAATTCCAGTACGTTTTTGTGGATCAATTTGCGCCGGTAATTGACGCAAAGTTCCATTAACTTGGCTGCCATCTGGGGCTTTGAATTGTGCATTCATGCCTTGTGTTAAACGACCCAATTCACTTTCAGAAATTTCAGCATTAACCTCAAGTGCGCCGCCTGTTACGATTGTAAACATTGGGCTTGCACCCATTCCAGAAATTTCGCCAACCTTAACATTGCGCGCTGTAACAAGACCTGAAACTGGCGCAGTAATAATACCATTATTTTGACGCGCATTAGATTGGTTTTGCTGCGCAATTGCCAAAGCTAAATCAGATTTTGCACCCTCAAGGCGTGCTTTTGCAGCAGTTAGTGCCTGGCGACGACCGTCCATAATTGCAGTTACATCACCTTTTTGTGAATTAAGCCTTGCTTCTGCGGCTTGCCAAGCATTACGGCGGCGTTCAACCTCTTCACGTGATAAAGCGCCAATATCAGTTGTTGCCATTGCCCTATCATATTGTGATTTTGCCTCTGCGGCGGCGATTTGTGCCTGACGCAAATCAAGTGATGATTCGCGTATTCCGCTTGTCCCGCGTGCAAGGTTTTGCTCGGCTGCTTGAACCTGAACCTGCGCCTCGGCAAGGGCGGTTCTTGCACGGCGAACTTGGGCAGATAATAATTCATTATCAGCCGTAATTTGGCGTGCATCAAGCCTTGCGAGGGCTTGGCCTGCATTAACATATTGGCCCACATCAACAAGTAATTGCATTACTTTTGCGCCAGAAGCCGTTGAATAAACTTGGGCTTCATTTTGTGCCAAAACTTGACCCGCAACAACTATATCAGGATTAAGATTTATAGATGAGACTTGCGCCATTGAAACCGCCTGTGCAGTTCGTCCAGCCTCTTTCTTTTCTTCTTTGGCTTTGTCATCTTTGCCTTTTGCACAACCAGAGAGAGTGATTGCACTAATAACCAAAATTGAAGCCGCGAATTTGACCCCAAAATTATTCTTTATCATTATCTAAGCCCCTAAATCTTGAACGGGATGTTGGTTAAGTTTTTTTATATTTACGCTTCTGGTCGGGCAAAGATATCTGCCCGCCATATTGAATAGCCAGTCTTTAATTTTATCTTTTTCAATGTCATTGCAAAATGCAATTCGAAGAACCAAACCATCAACAACCGCCATAAGCATTCCAGCAGCTTCCTCGAGGTTTAGTTTTTCATCAATTTCGCCAAGTTTTTGACCAATTTCTAATAATTTCGCAAATTCAGTTTGATAAGAAATATAAGAAGTTGCCGCACTCTTTGCAAAAGAATCATTACGCATTGCTTCGGCAATTAGTTCAGCCGCCATTGCACCATGTTCTTTGTTACAGTAATTTTCAATAACATCTGAAATTATGATTTTAAGAGCATTTTGAAAATCAACACTATTTTTGATTTTACCCCTAACACTACTTAATAGCGCCAAAGAGCGAAATTGTTGTTCATCGCACATTGCATCAATTATTTCTTCTTTTGAAGAAAAATAACGATATAAAGCCCCAGGGCTAATTTGCGCGCGCGCGCAAATTTCCGCCATTGTTGTGGCATGAAACCCCTTTTGCTCGAAACAATGTTTAGCTGCATCAAGAATCTGGTTTTTCCGATTTTCAACTTTCTGTGGGTTGACTGTACGCACTTTTAGCCCTATTCAAAAAACGAACGTTCGTTCGCATTATAGTTCTTATTTGGTTTGGTCAAGTGTAAAAGTATATTTTGGGTGTTTTTTGAAAAATTTATTTCTAATTTCACATTCTTAATAAAACGATTTATTCTTGTTCAAAGTTAAGATATTTATATAAAAAATATTATTTCAAAATTTATAATATTTGCGAATAAAACATTGATATTATTAATAATGCAGGTTTTCAAAATGCAAAAGGGCAAAGAAATGAAAAGAACTAGGCAATATTTCTCCTCAATTATTGCAATTGGTTTTTTAACAAGTTTGGGCGCTTGTTCTACAAATGGCCTTATTGGCGTTAAAGATATTAATGCGCCAAAAGTTACTATTGATTCTTTTCGTGATGAAGTTCCTGCATCCCCTGATAATTCTGTTGTTTGGTGGCAAAATTTTGCTGATGATAAATTAAACCAGCTTGTTATGGATGCGCAAAATGAAAATATTGGCCTTTTGATTGCCAATTCGCGCCTTAAAGAAGCCCGCGCCCAAGGGCGTGCAACAATTGCAGGCTTTGCCCCACGCCTTGATGTTTCTTCAAGCGTTACAACTGATAAAATTAACAAAGGCGGCAGTTTGATAAATGCCAATACAGGCCTTGTTGATGATAAACAATCCTTACAAACCTCTGTTGCCGCTGCATCGTGGGAATTACCGCTTTTTGGGCGCTTAGCTAATTCACTTACTGGCTCTAAAGCCAATGTTGAAAATGCACGTTTAGGAATTGAAGCTGCGAAAATTGCACTTATTGGTGATATTGCAGCAGCCTATATTGATTTAAGAAGCAGCCAAACCCGCCTTCAATATCTTGAAGAAGATTTAGATCGCGCAAAAACTTTAAACGCTGTTGCACAAGATAGATTAAGGGTTGGCCTTATTTCGCAATCTGATGCCACGTTTGCACTTACAACATTATCTGCGATTGAAGCGCAAATACCTGATGCAAAATTGGCGGTTCGCGCTGGGTTAAATCGCGTTGCAATTTTGCGCGGCGTAACCCCTGGCTCACTTGATGAGTTTTTGGCACCTGTAAGAAATTTTGAATTTAAAAAGAATGTTCCACAAATAAATTCTATTCCCGCTGAATTTGTTCGCCGCCGTATTGATGTGCGCCAAGCCGAACAAAACGCAATTTTGATGGGGGCCGCTGTTGGTATTTCCAAAGCCGACCTTTTCCCAAGCGTTTCAATTCGCGGCGCACTTACGCTTTTATCAGCGGTAAGCGGCGGACCAATTGCAGCAGATATTGAGCGTTCAAGCCTTACACCTGCAATAAGCCTTACATTATTTGACTTTGGTCAAAAGCTTGCAAGCGTGAAACAAGCTGATGCAAGGTTCACACAGGCTTTATTAAATTATAAGGCCACAACAATGGGCGCGATTGCCGAAGGTCAACAGGCTTTGTCTGCCTATGATTTTGCGCGCGACCGTTTAATTGCAACACAAAATGGCGAACAGGCGGCCTTAACACGCTTTAATTCTGCAAAGAAAAGTTTTGAAGTTGGCCTTATATCAATGAAAGACCGCACCGAAGCTGAACGCGATTATAGCCAAGCAAGAAATTCAAGACTTGCGGCGCAGGCGGCATATTCTGATGCGGCGATTGCAATTTATCGTGTCTTTGCAGGAAGCCCGCAAATTATTTAATTTTACGAATAATTATTGCGCGGCTTAAAAGCGAAAACGGCGAAAAGGACATTATTTTCAATATATCAAAAACGCTTGCCTTGCGGCGTTTTTGAATGTCTTGCCTTTGTTTAAGTGCATCATAAGTTTTCGCAAAAGCGGCAAATATACCCTTTGTATATGGCAAAAATGCCCCGCGAATTAATGCATGAAACCATAAAGCGAAAACGGCAAATATATGCAAAGGAAAAGTAAAAACCAAAAGCCAAAATGGCATTAGGCGAAAATAAGCAATTTCACGGTTTCTAATTCCATGAAATACCGAATATTCTGAATAACGCGAACTTGATGCAGAGCCTTTATGGCTTACAATTGCGTTTGCAAGTTGAATGCATTTCCCGCCCTCTAGTCGGTGGCGAAATCCAAGGTCCACATCTTCATAATAAGAGCCATAGCTTTCTTCAAAGCCGCCCAATTGTTCAAAAATTGATTTTTTCCATATTGACGCTGCACCACATGAGGCAAAGACTTCGCCATCTTCAATATTTTGCGGTATTGGTTTGCGGTGACCACCGCGCCATGCAATTCCAAAAATTGAAAAACAATCCCCTGCACCATCAAGAATATTAGGTTCGCCATCAAGCATTTGAAGGCAACCAAAATTTTCGCAATCTTGATATTTATCAATCGCCTTATTTATTTCTTCAAGCCAATTGGGATAAGGAAAGGCATCGGGATTTAACAATATCAGCCATTGACCATTTGCAAGTTTTGCACCTTGATTATTGGCCTGTGCAAAACCAATGTTTTCTTGATTTTGCACAAAAATATTTACCATTTTGGCTTGTTCTTTTGAAACGCCACTTTCTGGTGAATTATTATCAATTAATATGGTTTCAAAATTTTGATAAGTTTGCTCTTTTAAACAGGAAAGATTCCTATCAATATCTTTTTGGCTTTTATAGCTTACAATAATTATCGAAAATTTTGGCAAAAGAAACCTATTTTAAAAGCCGTTCGACTATTGCGCGTATATTGCCACCTAAATCTTCGTCTTTCAATGCATATGCTAGGAATGCCTCTGTATAACCTTCGCGCGAACCACAATCAAAATCTTCGCCATCAAATTCTACGGCGCTGAATTTTTGGGTTTTCATTAATTCATGCATCGCATCAGTTAATTGGATTTCACCGCCCGCACCGCGTTCTTGGTTTTCTAAAATGTCAAAAATTTCAGGTTGCAAAATATAACGACCCGTAATTTTCAAATTACTTGGCGCGTTTTCTTGTTTTGGCTTTTCTACCATATCGGTGATTGGCATTATATTGCCTTCACGTGCACCATGCGCAATCACGCCATAAGAAGAAACTTGATCCATTGGCACTTGGTCAACCGCAATAATATTACCGCCAACTTTTTCATAGGCATCAATCATTTGATGCAGACAAGATCTTTGCGCTTGAACCAATACGTCAGGTAATAGAACTGCGAATGGTTCGTTACCAATAATATCGCGCGCACACCAAACCGCATGACCAAGGCCAAGTGGTGATTGTTGGCGAACAAAAGATTTTGAACCCGCAACTGGCAACATATTTTGCAACATTTCCAATTGTTTTGTTTTACCCGCGCGCGCCAACGTTTCTTCAAGTTCAAAAGCGCGGTCAAAATAATCAGAAATTGATGATTTGTTTCGACCTGTTACAAAAACAAAATGCTCAATCCCCGCCTCTAATGCTTCTTCAACAACCCAATGAACCGCAGGTCTATCAAAAACAGGCAACATTTCTTTTGGAAGGCTTTTTGTAGCTGGTAAAACGCGTGTTCCAAAACCTGCAACAGGCATTACAGCTTTACGAATTTTTTTATTCATTATTCCCCCTTAAATACAGAACTTCCCACGAGGATTATATATATTAATAGCTTTTATTCGTGCATGATTATAGCCTATGGGTTAATAATACAAGAATAATATGCTTAATTTTGGGGTTTTAAAGTGCGACAAACTGGCGAAGAAAATAGCAAATTTTATGATGCATGGGCCAAAACCTATGATGAAGATATTAATTCGACAATTTATATTGATGAATTATATTTTCATAAATTTTGGGGTAATTTAAACAATAAAAAAGCCTTGGAAATAGGGTGCGGAAGTGGGCGCAATACACAAAAATTGGCGCAGGCAAATCACAATATTACCGCAATTGATATTTCTAAAAATATGCTTGAAAAGGCAAAGTTGAAAACCAAAAAATATGATGTGAATTTCATTTGTGGTGATTATATCAACCTTGAAATCAAAGATAATGATTTTGATTTTGCCATCATCTCACTTGTTCTTGAACATATTGAGGATTTGAACAAAGTTTTTGCAAAAGTTTTTGCAAATTTAAAATCAGGCGCCAGCTTTTTTATAAGTGAAATTCACCCGCAAAGAATGCAAAACGGCTCTGGGGCGCGATTTATTGATAAAGAAAGCAATGTTGAAATTCGGGCTAAAAGTTTTTCACACAATGAACAAGATTTCGAAAATGCCGCAAAAATGGCAGGTTTTGAAATGATGCAAAAATCTGTTTTCTATGGAACTTCAAATCTTGCAAATATTCACCAAGAATGGGCAAAATATAATTGCAAGCCAATGATTTTGGTTTATGAATTTATAAAACCATAAAGGGGGCATGATTGTCACTTACTTATTTAATCACGGGCGCTTCATCAGGTATTGGCGAATGTTTTGCACAAGAATTGGCAAACGCGGGCCATGATTTAGTTTTAGTGGCAAGACGCCTTGATAGATTAGAAAAACTTGCCGAGGATTTACAAAATCAATTTCAAATTAAATGTTATTGCTTTTCATGTGATTTATCAAAACGCGATGAAACATTGGCTTTGGTTGAAAAAATAAAATCGCAAAATATTGAAATTGATGGCCTTATTAATAATGCAGGTTTTTCAGTTGCCCGTGAATTTCACAATACTGAATTATCGGCACAAATGGATTTTGTTGAAACTTGCGTCACGGCGCCAACCATTTTGTGTCATGCCTTTTTACCGCAAATGCGGGCGAAAAAATTTGGGCGAATTATAAATGTTTCTTCCATGGTTGCTTTTTCAAATGGTGCGGCGGGGCATTCCTTATACCCTGCGGCAAAATCATATATTTTGAAAATGTCACGCTCTTTGGCGGCGGAAAATTGTGATTTGGGAATTAATGTCACCGCCCTTTGCCCGGGGGCAACCCAAAGTGAATTTCAAACTCATAATGGTATGAATGAAAAAATGGGCAAGGATAATATTTTAAAGCCCATGCCAACAATTGATGTTGTAAAATCCGCGCTTGAGGGAAATTCAAACGGAAAGGAAATCGTCATAAGCGGATTTGCCAACAAATTCGCGGTTGCAATGATGAAATTTGTTCCTGAATTTATTTTAAACCCAATCATAAGGCGTGAAGCAAAGAAAATGGTGATTAAATAATGCCAAATAAATATGATATTATCATTATTGGTTCTGGCGCAGGTGGCGGCACAATGGCGCTTGAACTTGCGAAAACTGGAAAAAAAATTCTTATAATTGAACGCGGTGAACATTTACCGCGTGAAATTGATAATTGGAGCCCAAAGGCGGTTTTTATAGATAAAAAATACCGCACAAAGGAAACATGGCTTGATAAAGATGGCAAAGTTTTAAAGCCAAATACAAATTATTGGGTTGGCGGAAATACAAGTTTTTATGGCGCGGCTTTAATGCGTATGAAACGCCGTGATTTTGAAAATGTTGAACATGTGGACGGTATTTCACCCGCATGGCCAATCAAATATGATGAATGGGCGCCATGGTATGAAAAAGCTGAAAAATTGTGGCAGGTTCACGGTAAACGCGGCATCGACCCAAATGATGAAAAAACCGACCCCGAATACCCATATCCCGCAATTATCGATGATGAGGGTGTGGCAAAATTAAAGGAATATTTTCATAATTTGGGCTGGCACCCCTCACCGCTTCCGCTTGGAATTAGGCGTGATGATATGCACCCCTTTATGTCGCGCTGTATTCGTTGCAAGACCTGTGGCGGTTATCCATGCTTTTTAAGTGCAAAATCCGATGCACGCACCTGTGTAATTGAACCTGCCCTTAAATATCCAAATGTAACACTTTTGACATCACATAAGGTTGAACGTTTGAATACCGATAAAACTGGAAAGAAAGTTATTTCCGTTGAATGCCTTGTTGGCGATGATATTGTTGAATTTAGCGCCGATATTTTTATACTTGCCGCTGGTGCAATAAATTCTGCGGCAATTTTGTTGAAATCGGCGGATTATAAGCATCCGAATGGGCTTGCAAATTCATCTGATATGGTTGGACGAAATTATATGTTCCACACAACATCAGCTGTAATTTCAGTTTTAGCCGATGAATTCAAATCCGATTTTCCAAAAACATTTGCCGTAAATGATTTTTATTTTGGTGACCCCGATGGTTCATACAATTACCCAATGGGGCAAATTCAATTATTAGAATATATGTCAGGGCAAACCCTTGAGGGGCAATTATCTGATTATATTCCACCAGAATTTATTCCAGATTTTTTATCAGATACACTTGGAAAACATATGGTCGCATTCCTTGCCATGAGTGAGGATTTGGGAATGCCAGATAATAGAATTAGCGTTGAAGAAGATGGAACAATTCGCCTTTCTTACACACCAAATAATCTTGAAAGTAATAAAAAACTTATCAAGAAACTTGAAAAGGCGCTTTCACATTTTAGCCTAAAAACCCATGTGTTTTTTGAACCGCATTTTGAAATTGATCAATTATTGCCGCTTTATGGAACCGCACATCAATGTGGAACTTTGCGCTTTGGTACAGATGCAAAAACATCTGTTCTTGATATAAATTGTAAGGCACATGATTTGGATAATTTATATGTCACTGATTCAAGTTTCTTTGTTTCATCATCGGCGGTAAACCCAACCCTTACTATTGTTGCCAACGCATTGCGTGTTGCAAATCATTTAAAGGAAAGTTTTAATAATGAACGAATTGCCTAAAGAAATTCTCGATCAATTATTTTTAGAAGCAAGAACCATAAATATCTGGTCCGATAAGCAAATTGAGGATGAGAAATTAAACAAATTATACGAACTTGCGCGCCTTGGCCCAACCGCAGCAAATTCAAACCCTGCGCGCTTTTTATTTGTTAAATCACAAGATGCAAAAGCGCGCCTAAAACCATATCTTGCGCCAAATAATACTGATAAAACTATGAAAGCGCCAGTTACAATTATTGCGGCCTTTGACCCGAAATTTTACGAAAAAGTGCCAAAATTATTCCCCCATATGCCGGCGGCGCGCGATTGGTATGAGCAAACCCCTGATAAAGGCTATGCGGCAGGTTTTATGAATGCAACATTGGGCGCGGCCTATATGATAATGGCGGCCCGCGCCATTGGTCTAGATTGCGGCCCTATGTCTGGTTTTGATAATGCAGGCGTTGATAAAGAGTTTTTTGGCAAATCTGGCTATAAATCAAATTTCCTTATCAATCTTGGCTATAAAGCCGATAGCGAGCCGCATCATCCAAGATTGCCAAGACTAGATTTTGCCGAAGCCTGCGAAATTATCTGAGGGGAAAATGACAAATAAAGCATTTAAAGGCAATTTTTTTGAAGATTTCAAAATTGGGGCAATTTTACATCACGCAACACCACGCACAATAACAGAAGGCGATTTTGCAACTTATATTGCCTTAAGTGGTTCACGCTATCCTGAATTTTCTTCTAAAAAATTTGCGCAAGATGTTGGTTTTGAAAACTGGCCGATTGACCCGCTTTTACTATTTCATATTGTTTTTGGAAAAACTGTTCCCGATATTTCATTAAATGCAGTTGCCAATCTTGGTTATGCAGAATGTAAATTTCATCATCCTGTAAAATGTGGCGATTCAATAACATCAGTTTCCGAAGTGATTGGATTAAAAGAAAACTCAAATGGCAAAACTGGTGTTGTTTATGTTCGCACAAAAGGATTTAATCAATTTGGTGATTTAGTTTTATCCTATGTTCGCTGGGTGATGGTGAATAAGGGTAATTTTGATACTAAAATTGAAAATCAGGTTGTCCCTGAATTAAAAGCTTTTGTTGAACCATCGGAATTAATTCCACCATGCAAAATAAAGCCAAATTCGTGGGATACTTATTTATCAGGTTCACCTTTTGCCTATGAAGATTATGAAATTGGCGAAAAGATTGACCACCGCGATGCAATGGCGATTGAAGAAGCCGAACATCAAATGGCAACCCGCCTTTATCAAAATACTGCGCGCGTTCACTTTGATGCTTTTGGGCAAAAATCTTCTAAAATTGGTCGAAGGCTTGTTTATGGCGGCGTTGTTATTTCAACCGCGCGCGCAATTGCATTCAATGGCCTTGGAAATGCGGGGCATATTTTGGCAATAAATGCGGGGCGCCACGTAAATCCATTTTTTGCTGGTGATACAATTTATGCATGGTCACAAATTTTGGACAAATGTGAAATTGGAAATTCATGGGGCGCTTTAAGATTAAAATTAATTGCCACCAAAGACCTCCCATGCGACAATTTTCCCCATAAAGATCAAGACAATAACTACTTGCCAAATGTAATTCTTGATTTAGATTATTGGGTGGCGATTCCGCTTAAAAAGGCATTGAAAATTGGGGTTTAAACTTCATCCACAATTAGAAAAAGATACTATATTCGTTGCGAATTTAGATGTTTGCCAATTAAGATTAATGAATGATAGTCGTTTTTTATGGCTTGTATTAGTTCCAAGAATTGAAAACGCCGTTGAACTTCATGATTTATCCCTTTTTGAACAAGGTGAAATTTTCAATGAAATTACGACTATTTCAAAATTGATAAAGAATTTTGGTCATTTTGATAAAATCAATATTGGCGCGCTTGGAAATATTGTTTCACAATTGCATATACATATAATCGGGCGAAAAATTGGTGATGCCGCTTGGCCTGGGCCAGTATGGGGAAATGGTCAACCAATTCCCTATCATTGTTCAAATGAGACATTAAATAAATTAAAGTCGCATATGTAAAAGCCACAAAAAAGGCCCCGTTTGGGGCCTTAATTTTTAGCGCTTACCAAGCATTCCCATAATGTCATCAAGTGGGTTACCATCATGATCCATATCAAGCATATTGGCGATTGAACCCAATGCACCGCCGCCAGCACCAGCATTAGCAGTTTGCGCACCACCGCCCAAAAGGCCACCAAGTGCACCACCAACATTGCCGCCAACAGCATTACCAATCATATTGCCAAGCATGCCACCAAGGCCGCCTGAATTTGCTTTATTAGCCATTGTTCCCGCCGCCATCATTGCAATGATAGGAAGCATTTGTTTCAATAAATCAGTTGGCAATCCAGTTTGACCAGATGCTTGGGATGCAACTTCGCGTGAAACTTCTTTAGAACCAAAAATAGCACCCAAAATCTGATTTCCCGCATCAGTTGTTCCAGGGCGCGCAAGTTCAGCAGGATCAGCACCAATATTTGCATGTTCAGGTGTCAAAACACTACCAAGAATATTTTCAAGGCCGCCTTGTTGTGCTTGTGATTTAAAACCACCCGCAATCATTGGTGAAAGCGCAGAAATTGCGCTTTGTGCCTGTGCTGGGCTTATGCCAAATTTGCCCGCAATCATATCAACTGCTGAACCACCACCTGCTTGTAATATTGTATCTAAAAGCCCGCTCATTGGAAACTCCATAATTTTGTTAATTGTTAGGTTTTATTGTGGGGTTTTGCAATTGAATACCCCAAATTCAAGAATTTAATCTTGGGTTTGTAGAAATTCCCAATGATCATTTTTCCAAATCATAACTTTATCACTTATTGCGTGTGGGCCTGTTGCCTCATTTTTTGCAATTGCGGAAAGTTTCTCTACATCTTCTTTTGAATCAGCGCGACCAATTTGAAGTAAAGCGCGATTTGGCGCAATTACAGCGATAGGGAAATTATTTTGCGCCTCTAAATTTTGCCAAATTGATGGAATTGCCAAAAGGCTTGTATCAAATGCGCCATCAAGTTTGGCAATCATAAGATTATCTTTGGTTTTTACCCATTCAATATTTGAAAATTGCGTTGCAAAAGTTTTTTCCGCCAAACTAAAGGCATCCGCATCGCTTAATTTTAGTGATTGTAATTCGCCGATTGGCATAAAGGCAATTGATGTTTTAGTTTCGGCAACCAATGCCTCTTCTAAATCGCCAATGAATGGGCGTCTTACGATTTTATTTAATTGACCATTTGCACCAGTTTGGGTTTCAAAATCGTCAAGTGCTTCTTTGGTTCTTATTACAATTCGAAGATTTTCGGTTTTAAAAGGATTACTTTTTCCAATAACTTCGGCAATAGTTGCAACAAATTTTTTGGTTTCAAAATCCCTATCTGTGCCTGCTTTATTCATTTTATTGTAAAAATTATCAAGCCTAACAACAAGATTGGTTGAATGCGTAACGCGCAAAGCATTTGGCATATTTTCATCAACAACCACGCCACGCACAGATGGAATTTCCATAATTTTTGGAATAAGCAATTTTGTAATTTCTTCATAAGAAATTGGCGCTTTTTGGCGCGCGCGATTGGTTACAAATGGCTGATCATCTGCAATTGCATTTAATGGTGTGATTGTGAACGCCGCAAAAGCAAGCGAAAAAGCGTTTAATAATTGTCTATTTTTCATTCCAAACCTATGGCTTTTATCCTTTGCGCCATTATAGCATTCTGTTGGGCAACAGGATATGAACAATAATCAGCCGCATAAAAAGCGCTTGGACGACCATTACCAGAAAGCCCAGGGCCACCAAAAGGCAATTCCCCACTTGCGCCTGTTGTTGGGCGATTCCAATTTATAAGACCCGCATGCATTTCACCAAGTGCACGATGCCAAAGGCTAGCATCATCACAAACAAGGCCAGAAGATAGGCCAAATTTCGTATCATTTGCACGCGCAATTGCATCATCAAAACTATCAACACGGAAAACTTGGGCAAATGGCGCGAATAATTCTTCATCTTCACGCTCATGGGCATTTGTCATATCTATTAATGCAGGCGCAACAAAAGCTGACCCGCGTTCAAGAATTTTTGCGCCCATAATCGGTTTGCCGCCTTTTGCGATAAGGCTTTGCTCAAAATGAATATAATTTTGCGCCATTTTTTCATGGATAATTGGGCCAATAAATGGTTCAAATTCATCATCAAAAGCACCAATGCGCATTTTTTGGCATTTTGCGACCACTGCCTCCAAAACCGCATCACCAAATTTTCCTTTTGGAAGAATTATTCGGCGCGCACATGAACATCTTTGACCCGTTGTGATAAAACTTGAATGAATTATCATATCGGCGGCGGCCTCTATTTCACATGGTTCCCAAATGATAAGCGGGTTATTGCCGCCCATTTCAAGTGCAAGAACAACTTCTGGACGACCGCCAAAAAGTTTGTGAATATATGTGCCGGTACTGGCAGAGCCGGTAAACAAGACCCCATTCACATCTGATGCTAATAATGCCGCACCAGTTTCGCGCCCACCATGAACCACATTGACAACACCTTCAGGAACACCTGCCGCTGCGAATGCATCTGCCATAATATTTGCAATTGCGGGCGCAAGTTCGGATGGTTTAAATACAATTGTATTACCCGCCAAAAGCGCCGGAACAATATGACCATTTGGCAAATGCCCTGGGAAATTAAACGGCCCCAAAACTGCCATCACACCATAAGGCGCATGATCAAGTGCAAGTTCACCAAAAGCAGTTACTTTTGAAAATGCGCCTGTGCGCTCATTATAAGCGCGGGTTGAAATTGCAATTTTTCCAACCATAGTTGCCGCTTCGGTTTTAGTTTCCCAAAGCGCTTTGCCCGTGTCACGTGAAATTGTTAGGGCAATTTCATCACTGCGTTTTTTTAATTCTTCGGCATAATTATTCATTATGGCAATTCGCGCATCACGCCCAATTTTTGCCCATGATTTTTGGGCTTTGCGCGCTGCATTTACCGCATTTCCAACCTGTGCGGCACTTGCCCCATTTGCACTAAATACAATTTCATTATTTGCAGGGTTTAAAGATTGAAAATTAACACCATCGCCATTTTGCCAAACATTATTTATAAAAACGCTATTATTAGACATCAAACCCTCTTGCACGACCAAAATCACCTTCTTTAATACCTAAATTATCCAAAACTTCTTGTGACACCAAAATTCTATCTTTTTCGATTTGCGCGGGTGCAAGTGTGCAGGCGAAATCCTCTAATTTATCATTTGATAAAAGGCATTTTTCAAGGCCGCGAACATCACCAACAACAAAAGGCGCACGAACGCTTTCACGCATTGTGCGTGTATCTTCAACACGGCACGCAAGTAATGGGCCGCCATCAAAAATATCAATCACACCTTCAAATCTTAAGCCTTCGCGCTCTAATAATCTTCTTGCTGCTGCACCATCTGGATGGGTTTCGGCGATTGCACCGCGCGCGCTATCGGGTAATAAATCAATATAAATTGGGTGTTTTGGGCCAAGGTCAATAATGAATTGATTATCAGTGACCGCAGAAAGATTGTCAGCCTCCGAAAAGTCCATGCGATAAAATGGGCGTCCAACCCCTTCCCAGAATGGTGAACGACCATCAAGATGAACCACGCCGCGCAATTCGGAAACAATTGTTTTACCAAACCTACTCGGCATTGATGCCATAAGCATGAAGCGCGACAATGATAATAATTTCCCAGCACCCTCGCCGCGATGTTGTGGGTTTAAGAATAATGTTCCAACTTCGGTTGAGCCTGTATAATCATTGACCATTACAAGGGTGGACATTTCAAATTTTCGCCCTGTTACGCGCGATAATTGCCCCAAAGTTGTAACCCTAAAATTGAAAAATGGCACATCATGCCCAATATTAGTTTTAACCGCCGCGCAGCCTAAAACCTGTTTGGTTTTTGGGTTTTCCACCATTAAAAGATAGACCCCGCCCTCTGCTTCATTTGGGTCACAATATTTAGGGTCGCCTGCAAAAGTTTTTTCACTTTTTACAAGACGCTTTTTTAAGGTGTCAGGGTCTTCGGGAAGGCTTGTAAAACCTGCGCCAGACATTCTTGCGAAATTATAAAAATCCTCATAATCGCTTTGTTTTGCAGGTCTTACCACTAACATTTATTTTCCCCCATAAGTTTTCTTGGCGCTTTGGCGTCTATTGTGCCATTGGCATATGAACATAATATCGCCGCCAAAAGACGCGAACGTTCACCAAAGCTTTTCTTTATTGCAAATTCTTGCGGCGAATGAATAAGGCCGCCGCAAACCCCCAAAGTATCAATATTAGGACAGCCAGAAGCGAATAAATTATTCCCTTCGCATACGCCGCCCGTATCTTTGAATTGTAATTCCATTCCCAAATCACGCGCAACATTACCAATATCGGTAAAAATTCTTTCTTGGGAAGAATTACGTGGTTTTGGTGGGCGCGAAATGCCACCCTCTAAATGGCAATGAAAGCCATCAAGATTTTTTATCGCTGATTTAACTTGCTCGATTGCAAATTCCATTTTTTCTTGGCTTGGCGCGCGAATATTAAAACGCACAATTGCCAAATCAGGAACTACATTATTGGCGCTACCGCCATCAATTTTGCCTGTATTAATGGTAATACCGTCATATTTGCCATTAATATCTTCGATTTCGCAAACAAATTGTGCCGCAGCTTTTATAGCGCTTTTACCTTCGTGATGCGCGCGCCCAACATGAGCAGAGACACCATGAATTATAAGCGCAAAATTTGCAGAACCTTTACGTGCACCCGCCATCGAGCCATCAGGTAATGCAGGTTCAAAAGTAAGCCCCAAATCGGATTTTTTACCGATTTCATACAAAATATGCGCCGAACCCAAAGAGCCAATTTCTTCATCAGGTGATAAAAGAACTTCATAGCCAATATTATTTTTATCGGGATGATTTTCAAAGGCCTTAAGCCCTTCAAGCATTACCAAAATCCCACCCTTCATATCGGCAACACCGGGGCCATAAATATTCTCATCACCCAAGTCTGTCACATTTTGAAAATGCGAATCAGCGCCGAAAACAGTGTCATAATGACCAGTTAGAACCAATTGAATTGGTGCATTTGGGCGCATTTTAACATGTAGCGAATGGCCTAAATCAATCTCTTTAATTTCGCCATTTGCAAGAACCACACGCTCTTTTTCCAATGGCAAATGTTTTATTTCACCGCCCAATTGCGCAAACGCATTTTCAAGGCGCGGCAAGAAGCTTGCAACGGATGAATAATTTCGTGATCCCGTATTGTGGTTACACCAATCAACAAGGTTTTTTTGATAATGCGCAAAATCAAGCGGCACTTTTTCAAGCACCTCAAGACAATATTTATCAAGAATCGTGGTTTTTACGGTCAAGCTTTCCCTCAAAATGGAAAAAAGAAAATGTTATAGCAATTGCATTGCTTTTTCCACACCCCTCACCTTTTCAATTACATTTGCAACTATTATTGAGGCCATATAGGGGAAAAATATGCCATCTTTTTTTGAACAAGCTGATTTTGACGAACATGAAAGCGTAACCTTTGCAACCGATCGCCGTACTAAAATGCGTGCAATTATTGCGGTTCATTCAACCCACCTTGGCCCTGCGGCTGGCGGCGTTAGGATGTTCCCTTATGCGGATAGCGAAAGTGCAATCAAAGATGTTTTACGTCTTTCGCGTGGCATGTCATATAAAAATGCAATGGCAGGTTTAAAACTTGGCGGTGGTAAGGCGGTTTTAATCGGGAATCCACGCACTGATAAAAATGCCGAATTAATGCATTCACTTGGCGATGCAATTGAAAATTTGGGCGGTAAATATTTAGCCGCCGAAGATGTTGGCATGACTTTGGCTGATATGGAAAATATCGCAAAGAAAACCAATCATGTTTTTGGGCGTGACCCAAAATTAGGATTTGGCGGCGAACCATCACCAATGACCGCACTTGGTGTTTTTCTTTCAATTGAAAAAGCAGTTGAAATCAAATTTGGTAGAAAAGACCTAAATGGCCTTAAAGTTGCGGTTCAAGGCGCTGGCGCAGTTGGCGCAGATTTATGCCGCAGGCTTTCGCAAGCGGGCGCAAAAGTTTTTGTTTGCGATACTGATAATGGTCGCGTTGCCCATGCGGCATCAATTTCAAACGGTGAAATTGTTGATATTGACGAAATTATCGGCCTTGATGTTGATGTTTTTGCGCCATGCGCAATGGGTGCAGTAATCAATGATGCATCAATTCCAAATTTCAAAGCGCCAATCATTTGCGGCGCGGCAAACAATCAATTAGCGCAAGAAAAGCATGGCGCTGAACTTGTAAAACGCGATATTTTATATTGCCCTGATTATGTTGTTAATGCAGGTGGCATTATAAATGTTGCATATGAAGTTGGTGGAAATTATTCAAAAGATGCGGTTGAAAAACACGTTTCAAACATTCCAAATACTTTGGAAAATGTTCTTAAAGAAGCAATTTCACGCAATGTTTCACCTGCAATTGTTGCCGATGAACAGGCAAAAAGATTGATTGGGCGATAGTTGACACAATTGGTCAAAGCATGGTTTTTAAAACTATGACTAAAATTAAAATTGCCACTTGGAACATTAATTCTGTGCGCCTGCGCATTGGAATTGTGAAAGATTATCTAAATCAATTTTCGCCTGATATTTTGTGCCTTCAAGAAATTAAATGCCAAAATGAAGAATTTCCAAGTGCCGATTTTGATGAATTGGGCTATAAATACAAAGTTATAAATGGCCAAAAGGGATGGCACGGTGTTGCCATTGTTTCAAGAATTCCAATCTCTGAAGTAGCCGCACCTGATTTTTGTATGAATTCACATTCAAGGATTGCGGCGGCAAAAATTGGTGAAAATGGCCCAACTATTCATAATTTATATGTCCCGGCGGGCGGTGATGAACCTGACCCCGCTATTAATGACAAATTTGCGCATAAATTAGATTTTTTGGATCGTATGGAAAAACATTATGCGCAAAATCATGGCGATACAATTGTTGTTGGTGATTTGAATATTGCCCCGCATGAACATGATGTTTGGTCACATAAATCGCTTTTGAATGTTGTAAGCCACACGCCAATTGAAACCGAAACATTGGAAAGATTGCGCAAAGGCGGCAAATTCATTGATATTGCGCGCCATGAACGCGATGAAAAAGAAAAATTATATTCTTGGTGGTCATACCGCGCTGCGGATTGGACAAAAAATAATAAGGGCAGAAGGCTCGATCATATATGGGTTTCAGACAATTTATTGCCTAAGGTTGATATAGGAACATATCAAATTTTACGTGATGCGCGCGGCTGGGAAAAACCATCAGACCATGTGCCTTGTTCTGTTGAAATTGAAATATAGACAGTATTATCGATAAAAATATTTACTAAAGCGCTTGACCAAATAAGAATATTTTGTTTCACTAAGTTTGTTATAACAAATAAGGTGTTTCGTGAGTGAATTTGTCGAGCAGTTAGAATTAGAACATAATCACAAATTCGATGGTCAAATTGACCGCGAAAAATTAAAATCTTTTATTGCCCAAAATCGCGCAAAATATATTGAAGATCGCCCAAAGGGCTTTCTAAAGGCCAATGGGCTTGGCAATAGTGAAAGCAAAAATGGCGGATTTTTTGGCGGTGTTCCACAACATTGGATGCTTGATTGGCCTATTCCCTTCCCGCTTTATGTTGAAAGTGCCAAGGGCGTTAAAATCAAAGATATTGATGGCAATGAATTAATTGACCTTTGTCTTGGTGATACTGGTGCAATGTTTGGTCATTCACCAGTGGCAACACAAAAGGCACTTAATGAGGCTGGCGAAAATGGCCTTACATCTATGCTGCCTTCAAAATATTCTGATTTTGTTGGCAATAGGCTTGCGCAAATTTTTGGCTTGCCAAATTGGCAATTGGCTTTAAGCGCGTCCGATGCAAATCGATTTGCTTTGCGGGTTGCAAGGCTTGCGACAGGGCGTCAGAAAATATTGGTTTTTGATGGCTGCTATCATGGCGCGGTGGATGAAACTACGGTTTGTCTTGATAAAAATGGCAAAACCATTGCCAAACCAAGCCTTTGGGGTTCGGCCTTTGACCCTTCTATAAATACTTATTGCGTTCCGTTTAATGATGAAATCGAAGTCGAAGGTATTTTATCGGGCCAAGATGTGGCCTGTATAATTATGGAGCCTGCGCTTACAAATTGTGGGATTGTTCCGCCTAAGGATGGATTTTTAGAATTTGTTCTAAAATGCGCAAAAAAATATGGCACATTGGTTTTGATGGATGAAACCCACACTTTATCAACTGGCTTTGGCGGATATTCAAAGGTTTATAATTTAAAACCCGACCTATTTGTCGCTGGTAAGGCTGTTGCAGGTGGTGTTCCATGTGCAATTTGGGGCTTTTCTGATGAAATCAAGGATGCATTGGAAATCGGGCGCGCCAATTTACCATCTGGTCATTCGGGTATTGGAACGACATTGGGCGGTTCATTATTGCAATTAAGCGCCCTTAAATCATCAATCGAAACACTTTTAACCCCGCAAACCTATGAAAAAATGATTGAGGGCGCAAAAGCGCTTGAAAGTGAATTGTTGAAAATAATAAATTCGCTTAATCTTAATTGGTCAATCATTCGCATTGGCGCAAGGCTTGAGATTATATTTTCAAAACAAATTCCAAAAAATGCCGATGAAATGCGCGCTATCTTTGATTATGAACTAGAAGAAGCATTGCATCTTGGGCTTATCAATCGCGGTTTCTTGGTAACCCCATTTCATAATATGATTTTGGCGGGGCCAGACTTAAATAAAGAAAATATCTTGCAATATTCGAAAGCTGTGCAAGATATAATAATATCAATTTTAAAAACTAAAGGTGAATAATGTCGCAATTCGTCCACACAGCAGACTATAAGCACCTTGAAACTTGGATAAAGGAAAAGGGCGTCACGGAAATCGAGCTTCTTTTGCCCGATATGAATGGTATTATTCGTGGTAAAGTTGTTCCTGCATCGCGCTTTTTACAAGGGGTTAAGGGGCGAACGTTGCGAATTGCCTCATCCATACTTACCGTTACTATGACTGGTGATTATCCTGAAATTCCCAATGATGGGGATGAGGGGATTCAAGATCCTGATTGCGTATTATTACCAGATGCAGGTTCAATAAGGGTTGCACCAGGTTATCGCACCCCCACCGCCTTTGTTATGACCGATGCCTTTAGCAATAATGGCTCGCCAATTGATATTGCGCCAAGGCGGGTATTGCGCCGTATTTTAGAGCTTTATGAAGGTCATGGGTGGGAGCCAATAATTGCCCCCGAACTTGAATTCTTTTTGACCGCAAAAAATATTGACCCCGATTTGCCGCTCGAAACCCCAATCGGTCGTTCTGGGCGCGCTGAAAAAGTTTCACAACCTTATGGCCTCGAAGCCCTCAATGAGCATGAGGATTTAATCGAGCAGGTATATGAATATTGCGAAATCGCCGAAATCGATATTGACACAATGATCCACGAGGCGGGGGCCGCACAATTAGAGGTAAACTTTAATCACGGTGACCCAATGTTATTGGCGGATCAGGTTTTGGTATTTAAAAGAATTTTCCGCCAAGTTGCCCTTGCAAACGGGGTTTATGGAACATTCATGGCAAAACCAATGGATAATCAACCCGGTTCTGCAATGCATATTCACCAATCATTGCAATCAAAAGAAACCGGGCAAAACCTTTTTGCCCATACAAACGGGCAAGATAGCCCAATGTTTAGAAGCTTTATCGCAGGTTTACAAAAATATTTGCCTGATTGCGCGCCTTTATTTGCGCCAAATGTGAATTCTTTCCGCCGTATGCGTCCGCAATTTGATGCACCGATTAATGTGCAATGGGGTCGTGATAATCGCTCTTGCGGGTTACGTGTTCCTTTATCTGATGGGCAAAATCGTCGGGTTGAAAACCGCCTTCCGGGGGCAGATTGCAATCCATATTTGGCAATTGCGGCATCACTTGCCTGTGGTTATGTTGGTATAATGCAAGAATTAGAGCCAACAGCACCACTTTTGGGTTCCGCATATAGATTGCCACGTTCATTGCCACGAACTTTAGATGAAGCATTAGAAAGATTTAAAGATTGCGGCCCAGTACGCGAAATCCTTGGCGAAGATTTTTGTCAAATTTTTGCGGCAATCAAAGAAAGTGAATTAGATAATTTTGAAGGTGTGGTTTCGGCATGGGAACGCGAACACCTATTATTAAAAGTATAGGAAAATATTTTGACAAACAAAGGTTACACAGCGGATATTGCAGATAAGGATGATGCGGCAAAATTTTTGGCGGATAATCCCGATATTGCCTTTATTGATGTGATTTATACACCAATCACCGATGTTCCGCGCGGCAAAAGAATTCGCCCACATGAATTATTGGGTGTTTATGGGCATGGCCGTTATTTACCGGGCTCAATAACTGTTGTTGATACAATGGGCGCAGATTGTGAAGATACTGGCCTTGTTTGGGAAGATGGTGATGCCGATAGATTGGCAAAACCTGCGTCAAATACATTGGTTCGTGCGCCTTGGCTTGGAAATGATGTGGCGCAATGTATTGTTTCACTTTATGAACTTGATGGTCAACAAAATGACCTTGACCCACGCATGATTTTGCAAGGGGTTTTGGATAAATTTACCGAAATTGGCTTAACGCCTGATGTTGCGTGCGAATTGGAATTTTATCTATGCGGGGCGCGTAAGTTTGGTGAGCGTCCGCACCTTCCAGCATCGCCGACTTCGGGTCATACGCCAATTGGTAATGAAGTTTATGGCTTGCGCGAACTTGATGATCATATGGATTTTTTGCGTGATTTATATAATTGCGCACAACTTCAAGGCTTACCAATTGAGGCCGCAATTTCCGAATTTGCACCTGGGCAATTGGAAATTGGCCTTGACCACCGCGCCGATGCATTGCGCGTTGCCGATGAAGCAATGATGTATAAGCGCCTTGTAAAAGGGGTTGCGGTTAAACACGGCCTTGAAGCCTGCTTTATGGCAAAACCTTTCCAAGGCCTTGCAGGTAATGGTCAACATCTTCATGTTTCGGTTTTAGATAAGGATGGCAATAATATTTTTGCCCAAGGATCTGAAAATGGCGATAAAATGATGAAACACGCCATCGCGGGCATGCAACAAACAATGCCATCTTTAATGGCAATTTTTGCGCCAAATGCCAATTCATATCGCCGCTTTGTTGGTAATTCTTATGCACCAATCGCGGCAACATGGGGCATTAATAATCGCACCGTTGGCCTTCGCGTTACCGCAGGTCCACCAAAAACCCGCCATATTGAACACAGAATTTCAGGTGCGGATGCATCGCCATATCTTGGATTGGCGGCAATGCTTTTGGGTGTCTATCATGGTATCAAAAACCAATTAGAGCCAAGCGAAATTATCGAAGGTGATGGCTATTCACAGGCTGATAAATCACCCGTTACCCTGCCAATGAATTGGTATTCTGCGGTAGAAACTTTTGAAAAATGCCCAATCATTGGGCAATATTTGGGCGAACGCTTCCAAAAAATGTATGCAATTATCAAGAAAACTGAACAAAATCGTTATCAAGCGAATATTCCGCTTGAAGATTATGATTGGTACTTCCGTAATGCGTAAAATAAGTTAAACTCTAAATAATAAAGGGGTGAAGGTATGTCAGAAATTAAACTAAGTGATTATGAAATTGCAAAATTTTTAAAAGGAAATTCACGTTCCAGACGCGCCTTCTTGGCGGCATTTGGTGCAAGTGCTGCGGCATTTACAATAACTGCATGTTCTAAAGGTTCTGATGGCGCAAAACCAAGCGCAAGCGGTGGTAAATTTAAAATCGAGAATAGCGAAGCCAAAAAACTTCAATTCTATAATTGGGATACTTATATCGGCGAAAACACGCTTGCAGATTTCAAATCTGATACAGGTGTTGAAGTTTCTATGAGCCTATTTTCAACCAATGATGAATTGTTTGCAAAATTCCATGAAGGCAATCCCGGCTATGATGTGATTATGCCTTCAAATGAATATGTAACGCGTATGGCAGAGGCAAAGATTATTCAGCCGCTTGATCATGCAAAAATTCCAAATATAAAAAATATCGACCCTGCTTTCTTAGATCCAGAATTTGACCCAGGTCGTAAATATTCAATGCCATATACTTGGCTTGTTTTGGGTATTGGCTATCGCAAATCTGCGATGAAAAATGGTCAAATCCCTGATTCATGGAAATATGTTTTAGATTCAGATGAATATGCAGGCAAAATTGCACTTTTGGGTGAAAGCCTTGATTTATTCCGTCTTACATTCAAATATTTGGGTAAATCAGTTAATGATTATTCGCCTGAATTATTAAAACAAGCCAGTGATATTTTGGCAAAACAAAAGAAAAATGTAAAACGCTTCCATGAAGATGATGGTCAGGAAATGCTTCTTAAAAAAGAAGTTGATTTGGTAATCGAATATAATGGCGACATTGCGCAAGCAAAAACCGAAGATGATGATTTGGATTTCATTATTCCAAAAGAAGGTTCATTACTAAATTCTGATTGTATGTGTATTCCAGTTGGCGCGCCAAGCCCAAATAATGCGCATGGCTTCATAAATTATCTTTTGGATGCGCAAAAAGGCGCCGATATTTCAAAAACCATCCTTTATCCAACGCCAAATGCTGCTGCTAAGGCGCTTATGGATGATTCATACAAAAATAATCCAATTATTTTCCCACCAAAAGAAGCATTGGCAAAATGTGAATATGGTAAATTCTTGGGCGCCAAGGTTTCACAGGAAATAGAAGGTGCAATGACGCATATCCGCGCCGAATAATATAATTTTAGATAGGCTAAAACATGCAAAATTGGTATGAAAATAAGCGGTTTTTTTGGGGCACTATGCTTGCACCAACTATATGGTTTGTTGTTTTCTTTGTGATGCCAATGGCATTAGTTTGGGTTTATTCTTTTGGTGAGAATAACGGACTTATTGACGTTGAAATAACTGGAACTTTCAAAAACTACAAACATGTTTTTGACCGCGATGTTTTGCAAGTTTTGTGGCAATCAATTGTCATGGCAACAATTGCCACGCTTGTTTGCCTTGTTTTAGCCTTCCCTGTTGCTATTGCCATGACTTTTGCCGATGACAAGACAAAATCATGGCTTTTGCTTTTAATAATGCTTCCATTTTGGACTAATTTGCTAATTCGTACCTATGCATTGATAAGCGTTATGGGCGCTCAAGGTCTTATAAATATGGGGCTTTTGGGTATTCATAACTTCCTTTTGGGCGCGGGTTTTGATGTTGGAACATTTGAACCAAAACAATTATTATATAATAAAACCGCAATCATTATTGGCCTTATTTATGTGCATTTACCCTTTATGGTTTTGCCGCTTTATGCCGCATTAGATAAATTGGATAGATCCTTAATTGAGGCGTCATTGGATTTGGGTGCTGGGCATGGCGAAACATTATTTCGCATAATTGTTCCACTTGCATTACCAGGTATTGCCGCCGGTATTGTTATTACTTTTATCCCTGCAATGGGTGCGTATTTAACGCCTGATTTATTGGGTGGGCCAAATGATTTGATGATTGCAAGCCTTATCGAGCGGCAATTTAAACGTGCAAATGATTGGCCTTTTGGTGCCGCTTTATCATTCTTATTAATGTATATCACTTTGATTTTCTTTGCCTTACGCTCATATTTTGAAGCAAAGGGCGGGAAAGTTTCAACAGGTCATTAGGGGGTAAAATGAAAAATATTTTCAAACGTGAACCCCGTGCACCATTAGAATATACGAAAAGCCTTCGGCTTAGGGCATGGATATTAGGGGTTTTAATATTCCTTTATACACCGCTTTTCATTCTTATTGCTTTTAGCTTTAATGATAGTAAGCGCATGATTGAATGGAAAGGCTTTACCTTTAAATGGTATCAAAAAGTCTTTGAAAATGATGGTATTAGAGAGGCACTAACTAATTCCATTTTAATTGCGATTGCCTGTACCTTTGTTTCAGTAATTTTGGGAACTTTAATTGGTTTTGTTTTGTGGCGTTTTAAATTTCCGATGAAAGGAATTTTGGAATCTGGCCTTAATTTACCAATTGTTGT
Organism: Hyphomonadaceae bacterium; assembly: GCA_027492515.1. GTDB lineage: Bacteria > Pseudomonadota > Alphaproteobacteria > Caulobacterales > Aquidulcibacteraceae > Pseudaquidulcibacter. The sequence goes on along the minus strand of JAPUEP010000196.1, from coordinate 7,657 downwards.
ACCTGAAATCTGTATGGGTGTTGGGGTTTTGATGTTCTTCTCCAAAATTCATTGGCCAAGTGATTTACCATGGCCTTTAAATTTGGCTGAAATTACAATCGCACATATTACATTTGCATTCCCATTCGTTGCCGTTGTGGTTCGGGCAAGACTTGAAAATTTCAACCAAGAACTTGAAAGCGCCGCCCTTGATTTAGGGGCAAGCCAATGGCGCGCCTTTATGGATATAATTGTTCCACATATGGCGCCAGGCATTGTTGCGGGTGCATTATTGGCATTCACATTATCACTTGATGATTTTGTGATTACCTTCTTTGCCTCTGGCCCTGGAACAGTGACTTTCCCAATTAAAGTTTATTCGATGGTGCGTTTCCCGAATGGGGGCTTAATCAATGCAGCATCAACAATCATTATCGTTCTTACAATTATTGCAACTGTAATTGCGATGCGCCTTCAAGAACAGCCAAAGAAAAACACATAAGACCAAGGATTTAACATGGCAGAAGTAAGCGATGAAACCATTATAAAAATCGAAAATGTCACTAAACGCTTTGGCAAAGTTGCGGCGGTTGATGATGTAAGCCTTGAAATAAAACGCGGCGAATTTTTCGCCCTTTTGGGCCCTTCAGGATGCGGTAAAACCACACTTTTGCGAATGCTTGCGGGGTTTGAAGTTCCGACAGAGGGCAAAATCTATATTGATGGAATTGATGTTTCAAATGTTCCGCCAAACAAACGCCCGATTAATACGGTTTTCCAATCCTATGCCGTTTTCCCGCATATGAGCGTTTTTGACAATGTCGCATACGGTTTGAAATTTGATAATGTTCCAAAAACTGAACAATATTCACGGGTTATGGCGGCACTTGCCGATGTTAAACTTGAACATCTTGCCGATAGAAAGCCTGACCAAATGTCGGGCGGTCAACGCCAAAGGGTGGCACTTGCCCGCGCCTTGGTAAAACGCCCAAAAGTGCTTTTACTTGATGAGCCTTTATCGGCACTTGATGCAAAATTACGCGAAGCAATGCGTTTTGAGCTTACGGCCTTGCAGGAAAAAGTTGGCATTACCTTCATTATGGTAACACATGACCAAGATGAAGCATTGGCAATGGCATGCCGCTGTGCGGTTATGGATAGGGGGCGTTTGATGCAACTTGCGACCCCATCGTCGCTTTATGAATTTCCATCAAATAAATTTGTTGCCGATTTCATTGGTTCGGTGAATTTATTTGAAGGTAAATTGGTAGTGGATGAGCCAGACCATGCAATTATTGAATCCGAAGAAATGGGTGGAAAAATCTATTTCGACCATGGGGTTTCGGGTGCATCGGGTGAAAGCATGTGGGTTGGCATTCGCCCTGAAAAAATTGAGCTTATAAAACGCGTTGAAGGTGGTCCAAGGCCAGTTATGGAAGATGCACCAGAGGATTGTAACGTCCTTAAAGGCACAATCAAACAAATTTCATATCTTGGCTCTGAAAGTATTTATGAAGTTATATTAGAAAATGGCCGCAAAATGCAGGTTTCAAGACCAAATCTATCACGTTGGGATCAAGAAGATTTCACATGGGATGATAATGTTTGGCTTTGCTTTCACGGCGATAGCCCGGTTTTATTACAGAATTAAAAAGGCGGCTTTCAAGCCGCCAATTTTTTATCAATGCTTTTAGCCGTGTGCACCAAAATAATTGGCAATTGAAACACCAATTCGTAAGATTAATTGATATGCAATATCGATGGCATCAAAATAATCTTCATGCAATTTTTGATATGCTTGGGCATCTTGTTTTGGATAATCTGTTGGCTCATCAATTTCAAAATCATTGATTGATGGTGCAGAAACAGGAAATGCCTTGCGCAATAAGGCCAATGCATCATCAATTCTTAAAGAGAAAATCATTTCCAAAATATCATCACGGCTTATGTCATTACGTCTTGAGAATGATGGTATTTGCACCGCCCTTAAGAAAATATGCTGCATTAAACAAAGGCGAAGCGCATGAAGAACCCCCAAGGAGCGACGCATTTCTTCATTACCTGCGTTTTTTTGTTCAATATGGGTTCTAAACCTATGTAAACGTAAAGCATCAATTCGCAAACTTGATGCAAGACGGCGCATTTCCCCTGGCCTATCATCATATTCAAGTTTTTCAGCCAAGGCCAAACACGCATTTTCAAGATGGCTTTCGGTGCCACGATATGGGCGTGATGCCCAATAAGCGCAATTGAATAAATCACCATATGCCGCAAGGGTTTTAATACTTGCACGCGCATTTGAAGCATCCAAAAGGCGAACCAATTGGCGACCCCGTGGGCTATTATTTATTAATTCTGCGATTGCCTCAATATTGTCTTTTGCCGCTGTTCCTGCACCTGCAAGAACGTTCACTGGATATCCTAATTGCTGCAAAATTGCATTATGAGGGATGGCGCGGATTTGACGCAAACTCATATCCCTATCGGCGGCAATATCCGATTGGCGGCGTGATTTTCGCGAGCCTGTTTCCTTCAAAAGCCCCAAACCAAAGGCAGAAATAGCACGTGCATAGGCCGAATTATTCAAATATTCACGCTGCACACGGCGAATTCCACGATAATAATCAAGGCTTAGGTCGGTTCTTGTATAAAATGGGTCGGTTTGTGTTGATTTTGGCGCCATTTCCACTTCGGCAATACGCGTTAATGTTGCAAGTGCCAAAATATCAGAGCGGAAAAATAAATAACCATCGCCGCCTTGGAAACTAACTTCGATTTCGGTTTTAATATCGCGGGTTGAAAATTGGCTTCTGGCCCAAATTGACATTGGATATGTCAGTCTATCTTCGATAGAATTTGGATGTGCGCCGCGCCCCATGCTTTCGCCATGCGTATTGAAAATAAGCGCCGAAACATCTTCAAGATCATGTTTAGCCATAATGCGCGCAAGACGACCATGCAGACGCTCAATCGCAAGTGCAGCAGGGATTTGCCCAACAAATCTTCCTGCGTCTGAGAAGCCGGTTTGTATTGCAATGCGCCCACGTTTACGAACATATTTGCGATAATTTATATCACCCATTATCGCATCAAGGAAACGTGCGCCATGTTCCATTGCGCTTTCGGTTTCGAATAATGGCGAAATGTCGATTTTTTCATCAATGCCAAATAATTTTGCAAAATATAGCGCAATAAGAACCGTTTGCGGCTGTTCACATTCGGCAATTAAAAGGCGAATTGGTGCATCACTATCGATGTGGTGCAAAATCTGCACAATTGCCAAAAATTGACGAAGCGCGGTTGTGGTTTCGATTGCCAATGCCGCAAAATTACTTCTTACTGGTTCAACTTCTTTAATAAGTTTTTGAAGGCGTTTTAAAGCGGTTGCGCTTGAAAGTTCAAATTCTTCTTCATCAACCAAAAGCGCGCGAATTGCGTTATTTAATTGCATTGAATTAAGGCGGAAATGAATTTCGCCCATTCCAAGGCCATCATTTTCCATATTTGCCGCAAGAACCAAAATATCACGCGCCTCATTGGCGTTTTTATTTTTGGCAATTTGGGTTAATTCATCAATTATTGCCTTAAGGCTAAGGATTTTATTTTCATTATCATGTGTTATTTCATTTGCAATTTTTGATAAATCTTTTGGATTATCCAAATTTTTTGCCAATGCATCGGCAAGATTTTTCGTATAATTTCGCGCTTCTTTTAAACGTTTTGCCAAATCTGTAAGGCCAATATTTGCAGCCATATTTGAATATTGTTCAAGTTTTTGGGCTTTTTCAAGCATACGATAACGCAAAGAATTTGCCCATGTAATATCGGTTCGCCCATCCATATCATAGCCAACCCAAGTGGCGAATTTATAGGGTTTTGGCAAAATTTTATGCCATTCATCAGGATAATGCTTTTGGGCAATATTTATTATTATTTCGCTTAATTGATTACGTGCATTTTGGGCATTTGCGATTGCCGCCATTGCTTCTTCATGTTCGTAATCAAGGCTTATATTTTCATTTTTCGGTGCAATTTCACAAATTGCATTTGTAACTTCACCACTACTTGCCGCATTTGCAACATTTTCGGTTTGATCACGATTAAGTAAAAATGTTGGGTGCGCCGTGAATACGCAATGAATTAATGGCTTTGACCAAATTTGTTGGAATTTTGAAAAATCATTATTTTGCGCAGAGTTTAAAACTAGGTTTCGAAATACTTCAAGATTTTTATCAATATCAATAGGCGCAACAAGATCATGCAAATGCTGGGCACGGTTTTTTAAAGCCTCGCACTCTAATTCACTTACATAAGAAGCAATATCCTTAAGGCTTTTTTTTCCGCCTTCAAGATCGCGTGATAAATCAAGACCAAGTTGAAAAACTGGGTTAAAAAGCGGGGTTTGCGCAGTAAAAGCATGAAGCTCACGCAGGCGGGTTGACAAATCACTAGCCATTTTATTCCTATAAAGCCCTTTAAGAGATTTAAATCTATCTAAGTTCCCCAGCCCAGATACGCCCCATTATAATAGAAATACTTATTTCACAATCACTTTGACGTTCAAATTTTGCATATCAACAATGCATGCACGCTTTTTGTGCATATTTTTTGGGCACTAATCCTTACAATTTTCAAAAAACACTCTAAATATACGATATTAGGAGATTTCAATGGGACCAGTTCAGTGGCTTACATTCAATGTTTTGAATTTATTCTTTTCGGTTGTGATAATTAACGCAATTCTTAGCTGGCTTGTGGCTTTTGATGTTGTGAATACAAGAAACAAATTAGTTGGCACAATCGCCGATGTTTCGGATAGAATAACTTCACCTGTTCTAAACCCAATTAGAAAAGTTGTTCCTGCAATGGGTGGGGTTGATATTTCGCCAATTATTCTTTGGCTTATTATTGGTTTTTTACAACGTTTTGTTGTTCCTTTAATCCCATTCTAATATGGCTTTTGTAAAGAAACATTTGGATGGCGTTGAAATTCATATTCGTGCCACACCAAATGCCAAAGTTGAAAAAATTGACGGTGTTGAAAACCGCGATGATGGCAATCAATATTTAAAAGTGAAAATTCGCGCTATCCCTGAAGATGGCGCTGCAAATGATGCGATTATAAAAATCATTGCCAAAACCCTTAAAATCCCAAAATCTGATATAGAATTAAAAGCTGGGCAAAAAGGGCGCACCAAATGCCTATTGGTAAAAAATAAAAATTTGGATATAGAGGCGATTATCAAAGCACTTTTACCCAAATAGGAATAAAATGAGCGCGCAAATCATCGATGGCAAGCAACAAGCCCAAATTTTAAACCAAAAAACCAAAGAAGAATTACAAAAAATCGAAAAAGAACATGGTTTCACGCCATGCCTTGCGGTTGTATTAGTTGGCGAAGACCCCGCAAGCCAAGTCTATGTGCGCAATAAAGTAAGAACTGCGGGTGAAATTGGCATAAAATCACTTGAATTTGTTATGCCTGCCGAAACCACACAAGAAGAATTAGAGGCAAAGGTAAAAGAACTAAGCCAAGATGAGAGTATTGATGGAATTTTGGTGCAATTACCATTGCCAAAACATCTTAATCAAGATGCAGTAATCGAACATATCGACCCATTAAAAGATGTTGATGGCCTTACTGAAAAAAGCGCCGGAAAATTATCATTGGGTAAAATCGGCCTTAGGGCATGCACACCATCAGGTTCGGTTATTTTGGCAAAATCGGCATTGGGTGATGATTTAACAGGTTTGAATGTTGTTATTATTGGGCGTTCAATTTTGGTTGGAAAACCTGCGGCACTTTTGTTTTTAGAAGAAAATTGCACAATCACAATCGCCCATTCAAAAACCAAAAACTTACCTGAAATTTGCAAAAATGCCGATATTTTGGTTGCGGCAGTTGGGCGGCCATTAATGGTTAAAGGCGATTGGGTTAAAAAAGGCGCATGCGTTATTGATGTTGGTATAAACCGCGTTGAAAATACTGCCCCTGATGCCAAATCAAAAACTAAATTGGTTGGTGATGTCGATTTTGAAAGTGCAAAAGAAATTGCAGGTCAAATTACGCCTGTTCCTGGTGGTGTTGGGCCAATGACAATTGCATGCTTGATGCAAAATACAATAATAGCAGCTAAATTACGCCGTAATTTAGGTTAGAAATTAGGCTCTAAAACCACCATAAAGACAGCAATTATCATTAATATAAATGGTAATTCATTGATAAAGCGGTAAAAAACGTGATTTAAAGGTCGTTTTCCTTTGGCAAATTCGCTTTGCCATTTGCCATAAAACATGTGAACAATTGTTATTAAAATCACCATTGTAAGTTTTACCATTACAAAGTGATTTTTCAAAAATTCATAACCGCCACGTGCCATTATAAGGCTTATACCAAGGCACCAAACAACAATCATTGATGGTTCCATAATGAAGCGAAATAATTTTCGTTCCATGGTTTTTAAGGTTTCATCGGTTTGTGAACCAATTTCAACATTTGAATGATAAACAAAAATTCGTGGCAAATACATAAGACCCGCCATCCATGCAATCACGGCAATAATATGTAAGGCGCGCAAAATTTCATAATTGTTTGAAAAAAAATCAAGCATTTTCGCCTTCTTTCACTTTATCAATCACCAAATTTGCAAGACCTTCGATAAAATCCTTATCGCATGAAACAGTTTTAGAGCGACCCATGAAAGGCACACCTAATTCATGGCAGATTTCCTTATATTCCACATCAAGTTCAACCAAGGTTTCAATATGATCACTAACAAAAGCAATTGGGCAAATTATAATGCCGATTTTATCGCGTGATGCACGAATAATCTCATCTGGCGTTGATGGTTCAAGCCATTTTAAAGGCCCAACTTTGGATTGAAAACAAACCTGTGTTTCAAAAAATGGCGGTAAAATTTCTTTTATAGCATTTGCGGTTTCATTTATTTGTTTTTCGTATGGATCGCCAGCATCAATAATTTTTTGTGGCAAACCATGTGCCGAAAATAAAACCCGAACTTTTTGTGGATTACCTAATTTATCCCATTCTTCCATAATGTTTTTAACATTGGCGGCGATAAAGCCCGACAATTTTGGATATTCTAAAATTTCAAATGTCGCTTTTTTATAGAATTTTTTAAATTCCTTTATTGATGATCCAGTAGTTGTTAGTGAATAATGTGGATAAAGCGGCAATAATATTGTTTTATCAGGTGAAAATTCATCAACTTGTTTTGCACATTCATCACTTAATGGGTGCCAATAACGCATTGATATAAAAATTTTAATTTCATCATTTGGAAATTTTGATTTTAAAACTTTTTCCAAAGCATCTTTTTGTGCATTGGTATTTTCCAAAAGTGGCGAAAAACCACCCATTAAATCATATAATGGCTTTGCCTTTGGCGCACGTGTTGTTGAAATAAGCCATGCAACAAAAGCACGCAAAGGATTTGGTAAATCAATAATTGCGGGATCTTTAAAAAGGTTTCTTAAAAAAGGTTTTATATTTTCTGATTTATCAGGTCCGCCAAGGTTGAATAAAACCACCGCAATCTTCATTTAATTACCCCTTACAAGCTTAATCATAGCTTCTACGTTGGCAATTGGGGTTTGGGGCACTACACCATGCCCAAGATTGAAAATATGCGGCCCAAGGCGCGCACAATCCAAAAT
>JAPUEP010000195.1 GCA_027492515.1 Hyphomonadaceae bacterium | reverse complement strand
GCAAAACCAACGCGCCAGACTGGATTTGATAAAATTTCTCCTCCCTTGCAGAGCATAGCTTTGCGGGGGAGGTGGCTCGCAAAGCGAGACGGAGGGGGTGGCGCGTCCTGTTTTTGCTGAAACGGCAGAGGCTCGCTGTGCTCGCGCCCCTTCCTTCACCCTATGGGTGACAACTTCTCCACATGTGTGGAAGGAGAATTAGATACCCAACAATTCCTTGGTTGCTGCCTTCACATCATCTTGCCGCATAAGGCTTTCGCCAACTAGGAAGGCATTGGCGCCGCATTCGCGCATTCTTATCATGTCTTGGTTTGTGAAAATGCCGCTTTCGGCAACTAATAAAGCATTATCGGGAAGCATTTTGGCAAGGCGTTCGGTGGTTGATAAATCAACCTCAAAAGTGCGCAAATTGCGATTATTGACGCCAATTAAGCGCCCACCAAGTTTAAGGGCACGTTCCATTTCCTCTTCATCATGGGTTTCGATTAATGCATCCATGCCCAAACCCGTTGCAATGTCATAAATCTCTTTGGCCTTATCATCATCAAGGCAGGCCATGATTATAAGGATACAATCGGCACCAATTGCACGGCTTTCAAGCACTTGGATTGGGTCAATCACAAAATCCTTGCGAATACATGGCAATTTTACAGCCGAACGTGCCGCTATGAAATATTCATTAGAGCCCTGAAAACTGGGCCCATCGGTAAGAATTGAAAGGCAAGCTGCACCACCATCTTGATAGGCTTTCGCCAATGATGGTGGGGCAAAATCAGGGCGGATAAGACCTTTTGACGGGCTGGCTTTTTTGATTTCGGCGATTAATGCAAAACCAGTTTTAGATTTTTCCTCAAGTGATTTTAAAAACCCGCGCGGTGGGGTTTGCGCCATTGCCATATCTTGTAATTCAGATAATGGGCGCGCACGTAATTCCGCGACTTCATCTTCTTTATAGGCGCAAATTTTCGCCAAAACGTCAGGCACATTCATTATGCAGCCTCATTAGTAATTGATTTTAGGGTTTCATAAGCATTCATGGCACAGCCCGTATCAATAATGGCTTCACCAATTTCAACGCCTTGGCGTAAATCATCGGCAAGGCCCGACATAACAAGCGCACAGGATGCATTAAGCAAAACCGCATCACGATAAGGCGATTTTTCGCCCTTTAATAAATTCATCAATGCATTGGCATTAAAACTGGCATCGCCACCTTTTAAATCTTGAAGTGGGGCATCTTGTAAGCCTGCGATTTGGGGGGAGATTGTGAATTCTTTGAAATCTTTGCCATTATAGGCAACAATTTGGGTTTCACCATGCAAAATTGCCTCATCAATGCCGCCATCACCATGAATAACCCAACACGCTTTAGAGTCTAATTTTGCCAAAGTTTGGGCGACCGCATGTAATAATTCAGGGCGATAAACCCCAATCAATTGGCGCTGCGCCCCAACTGGATTACATAATGGCCCCATAATATTGAACGCAGTTCCAAACCCTAATTCACGGCGCAAAGGGCCAACATAGGCCATTTTTGGGTGATAATTGGGCGCGAAAAAGAATGCAAGATTGGCATCTTCAAGTGCCTTGGTTTGGATTTTGGGATCAGACGTTAATTTAATCCCCATTGCTTCTAAAACATCGGCTGCACCGCATATTGATGACATAGAGCGATTACCATGTTTGGCAATCTTATGCCCGCCGCCCGCCAATACAAATGAGGTTGCGGTTGAAATATTCAATGAATGTGCGCCATCACCACCTGTGCCGCAAACATCCATTGTTTCAAATGGCACTTCAAGCCTAATCATTTGTGCACGCATTGCCGATGCACCCGCAATCAAGGTTTCGGCGGCATCAATTTTCGAACATTCAAGCCCCATTAAAAATGCGCCAATTTGGGCGGGTGTTGCATCTGCCGCCAAAATTGCGTCAAAAACCTCACGCATTTGATCGCCATTTAATGGGCGGCCTGCGGCAAGTTCGGTAAGAAGTGGTTTTATATTAATTGGTGCCATTTTTATATTTTGCCGCAATTTTCAGAAAGTTTTCAAGCATTTCATGCCCATATTCGGTTGCAATTGATTCAGGGTGAAATTGCACGCCATAAATTGGGCGGTTTTTGTGCGAAACCGCCATTATTTCCCCATCCTTGGTAAAGGCATCGGCCTGTAAATCATTGGGAAGGCTTTGTGGTTCAATCGCTAATGAATGATAGCGCGTGACATCAAAACATTTTGGCAAGCCTTCAAAAAGCCCTGAACTATTGGTTTCAATATTGGAAACTTTGCCATGAATAATGGCGCGCGCACCCAAAACTTTGCCCCCAAAAACTTGCCCAATAGTTTGATGACCAAGGCAAACACCCAATATTGGTAAATCATTTGGCGCTTTTTCAACTAGTTCAAGGCAAACACCCGCTTCATTTGGTGATTTGGGGCCGGGGGATAAGACAATTGCATCAAAACCCATATCAAGAAATTCTTGCGCAGATTTGGCATCATTGCGCATAACCGTAACATTTGCGCCCAATTCTTCAAAATAATGCACCAAATTATAGGTGAAACTGTCGTAATTATCGATAAGTAATAGGTTTATCATTATTTACCGCCTTCATATTTTTGGGCTTCACGTGCGGCATATATAAGCGCCTTGGCCTTGTTTACGCATTCATTATGCTCACTAAGTGGGACGCTATCTAAAACAACGCCTGCGCCCGCCTGAACATATAATTTTTCGTCTTTTAAAACACCTGTTCGAAGGGCGATACACATATCCATATCACCGCCCGCAGAAAAATAACCAACCCCACCAGCGTAAATTCCACGCTCATGTGGTTCCAGTTCGGATATAATTTCCATCGCGCGTATTTTTGGCGCGCCAGATACAGTGCCCGCAGGGAAGCCTGCTAATAATGCGTCTAACGCATCATATTCAGGTTTTAATGTGCCCTCAACATTTGAAACAATATGCATGACGTGTGAATAGCGTTCAACAACGAATTTTTGTGTAACGCGAATGCCGCCATTTAATTGCCCTGGTTCACCATTGCCGCGCGGTTTTGAAATTGAAACCCGCCCGACATCATTACGCCCCAAATCAAGCAGCATTAAATGCTCGGCAATTTCCTTTGGATCGTTTAATAATTCTTCTTCTAATGCTTTATCAAGGGCAGGGGTTTCACCGCGTGGTCTTGTACCTGCAATTGGGCGTAGGGTGATATTGCCATCACGAAGACGCACCAAAATTTCGGGGCTTGAGCCAATGATTGAAAACCCATTCATCTCAAGCATGAATAAGAATGGCGATGGGTTTGTTCGGCGTAGTGCACGATAAAGCGCAAGGGCGCTGCCGTGATAATCAATTGAAAATCTTTGGCTTGGCACAACTTGGAAAATATCACCTGCAACAATATATTCTTGGGCTTTTTTTACCGCATCCATATAGCTTTCAGGGCTTTGATGGGCGTGAATATGTGGCAATTCATCTGAATGATTATCAAGGCGCGGCGCATGAAGTGGGCAGGGGGCATCAAGTGTTTCCCAAACCTTACGAAGCCTTGCAATGCCTTTTTGATAGGTTTCATCATGGGTTTCATTTTTATTGGCGCGAATTGTGGTGGCGATTAATAATTCTTGTTTTACGCCATCAAAAACAATTATGATACGCGGGCGCGTCATTACCGCCTCTGGCAAGCCCAATGGTTCATCAGTGTTTTTTGGAAGTTTTTCGAAATAGCGCACCATTTCATAGGATAAATAGCCATAAATGCCCGCAATTGGCGGTGGTAAATTGCTTGGAATTTTTAATTCGCTTTGTTTTATGAATTGGCGAAGTGCATCAAGTGGTTTGGCATCAATGGTTTTTGCGCTTTGGCGATTACCATTTTCGTCAATCTCACTTATACTTGCAATGCCTTTATTGATTTCAAAAACCACATCGGGGTCGGTTGCAACAATTGAATAGCGACCGCGTGTTTCACCGCCTTCAACCGATTCAAAAAGACATGCACCAAACTTATCAGCACCCAATTTTGCAAGCGCAGAAATTGGGGTTTCAATATCATCAATACGCCTTATCCATAAAAGGGAGGCACCGCGTTCATTTAATTCTTTTTCGACATTTTCAAAATTTGGCGAAATGGATTTTATAAACGCGGACACATCATTTCCTTTTATTTTTTAGCAGGTTTTGCACTTTCGGTTTCGTCACCAAAAATTGCTTTCATACGATCTGGGAAAGTTTTTGCCTTGGCACGTTTGCGCGCCATAATGTCGATTGCATCGGCAAGATCTTGTTGAACAGAACCACGAACACTGTTTTCGGCTTTTGCAAGGCGATCTGGGGCTTTGTTTTCATCATCACGAACAATGCCATCAATTCGAATAATTGCATATTCAACGCCATTACCAATTGGTGCAGTTACAATCGCACCTTTTTTAGCGGTAAATACAGCAGCACCTAATTCTTGACCGCCCTGACCACGTAATAATGGTTTTGGTGGTTTTACAATTGTAAGGTTGAATTTTTTCGCAGCAGCTTCAAGGCCAGAAGTGCTTGCTTCTTTTGAAATTTCATCCGCTTTTGCTTTAAGGCGTTTTGCAATTTCGCGCGATGTCCATTCTTTTGCTAATTGGCCTTTGATTTCAGCCAAAGGAACAGGCGATGAAACATTAATTTTATCGGCACGAATGGCGATATATGATTCATCTTTTGCACTTATAAGGTCGGTTGCATCACCTTGCGCAAGTTGGAATGCTTGCGCCAATGCATCAGGGCTTTGTGCGAAGATTGGAAGTGGTTGATTTGTATTAGGGTCAACAGCCTGCGCATTTACACCAGCCATTTTTACAATTTCAAAACCAACTTTTGCAGCAGCTTTTTCAACATCATCACCTTGTGCAATCGCATCATCAAATGCAGCAGCGGCATCACTTAGTGCTTGTGCGCCAACTTCTTTTGACAATTGCTTGATAATTTCGGGTGATGCCTTTGCAAAATCAGCCGGAATTTCCGCCTTTGCCGCGCTTACTTTATAAGCACTGAATGAAAGCGCGCCTTTAACAGAGCCAACATCGCCAACTTTTGCCGCAAATACTGCATTTGCAACATCTTTATCAGGGATTTGGTCGGTGGCGCTATCGGTGAAATTAAGTGGTGCTTGAAGGCCCAAAGCTTTTGCAATTGCTTCTGGCGCTTCACCTGCTTTTAGGCGGTTAGCTGCTTCATCTGCTTTTGCTTTATCTTGTGCAACAAGTTGAACAAAGGTGCGTTTAGCAGGCGTTCCTAATTTTGCTTTTTGGGTTTCGAAAATTTGTTTAACCTGATTTGGGTCAACTTTTGCATTGGCAATGAATTTATCTGGCTTTGCCAAAATAATTGTTAAATCACGGGTTTCAGGGCGCATGATGCGCGGTTTTACTTCTTCATAAAGTGTATTGATTTGTGCATCAGTTGGAACAGGCGCGCTACCTGCAAGACTTGCAGGAACTGGTATCATGCTAATAAGGCGACGTTCTGTGCCAAAGGCCAAAGTTTGAACTGAATAATATTTTGGTGCTCTAAAGCCCGAAGTTGCCGCTAGTGATAATAGTCTTTTGCCCATGTCATAACGAACATTTTGCTCAAATGAGGTTGGATCCATGCCATTTTGCGCAAGCAATTGCTGATAATTATAATCAGAGAAAGTGTGCGTTGCAGGGTCTTCAAATGCAGAGATTTTTTTGATTTCGCCTTGAACAACCGCAGTTGCGACTTTTAGTCCCAGTTTATCAAAGAACCAACTAAAGGCACGTTCACCAACCATACGTTCTAAAGTAGAAGTATCGCCACCTTGTTCACGGGCTTCTTTAATGGAGATTTGCTTGCCTGCATCTTTGCTTGCCCTTTTAAGGATTTTATCAAATTCTGCCCTAAATTCGGCAGAAGTGATGGCTTTGCCTGCAACTAATGCGACATTATCCTTACTATTTCCTTTGAAAACATCATTGATGCCCCAAATGGTAAAAGATACAACCAAAAGACCAATTAGTACTGCTGCAACCCAAGAGCGGGCAGCTTTACGAACAAACGAAAGCATTTATTTCTTTCCTCAAATCACCAGATTGATTATTCCATAGTTGCCGAATGCATATCAATCAAGCTAAGGAGTGCATGAAGTTTTCGTAACATACAAAAAAATACACATATTTTCATCTTGTAGGGGGTAAAAATGGCAAATCAGAAATATATTATTGGTAATTGGAAAATGAATGGCTCTTTGAACTCTAAGGGCTTGGTTAGTGAAATTGACGATAATTGCCGTTCAAAGCTAGGTGAAAAAGTTGCTGTTGGCATTTGCCCGCCATTTCCACTTATTGGTCATGTCAATGAATGGACATGGGAAAGCCCTATAAATGTTGGCGCCCAAGATTGCCATTTCAAAGAAAGCGGCGCGCATACTGGTGATGTTTCTGCGGTTTTATTGAAAGAAATTGGCGCAAAAATCGTTATTCTTGGTCATTCGGAGCGCCGCGCAAATCACGGTGAAACTTCGCAATTAGTATGTGACAAAGCCAAAGCTGCTTTGGCGGCAGGTCTTAAACCCGTTATTTGTGTTGGTGAAACTGATGAAGAAAGAAAATCAGGAAATGCAATTAAAGTTGTTTTAGTTCAGATTGAACAATCATGCCCATCTGATAATGCGCAAATTATTGTGGCTTATGAGCCTGTTTGGGCAATCGGAACAGGAAATGTTGCAAGCCCACAGGATATTTTAGAAATGCACAATGAAATTCGTGCAAAATTAAATGAAATTTATGGGTTCGATGGCAATAAAATACAGATTTTATATGGCGGGTCTGTAAATGCGAAAAATGCCGAAGAAATATTGCAAACTCAAAATGTTGACGGCGCTTTGGTTGGCGGTGCATCACTTAAAGCACCAGATTTTATCGCAATCATTGATGCGGCGCTAAAAGTTAGTAACTGATAAAGTGAAAATATAGCTGCAATTTATCACAGCTTGGTAAGAAACTTTCAATGAAGATGCCATAAATATAGCGTTCAGTTGAGGAAATGCTTTAAATATGGCATCATTGAATGATAAAGATTTAACCGAGGTTTTGGCAATAGTATATGACCCAATACGTGGGAATATGCTTACAACACGCGGGTTACTTCATGGTATGGGCTTGAGACGTATCGAAGGCGTTACAAGTTTTGCCGCGCTTGAACGAAGAATTAAAGACGTTGAAGTTTCTTTATTGTTTTTAGAAGCAAGCGATGAAATTGTTAAAATTTCTAAATTAGTTAAATCAATTCGCCTTGCAGAAACAAAGGCAAATCCATTTTTGCCAATAATTGCTACATTATGGTCGGGGGCAACCAATTCCGTTGCCGAATTAATGAATTGTGGTTGTGATGATGTTTTATTGCGACCTTTTTCTGTTACAAAAATTACCGAGCGCATTCAAAATTTAATTGAAAGCCGCAAAAACTTTGTTGTTACTTCTGATTATGTTGGGCCAGATCGCGGCACACCAACCAATGGTCATGAAAAAACTGATTCTTTTGAGGTTCCAAATCCTTTGCGCGATGTTGCAATGGGCATTAAAACCGACCTTGTTAGTCATAATGAAATGATTGAAAATGCCAAAAACCGCATGAATAAAGAGCGTTTGGCAAAACTTGCACGTCGTATTGCTATGGCGGCAGAGGTTACAATTCAAGCAAGAAACAATAATTCAGATGAAAGTGGCTTTGTAATTGATTTAATCGAAACCTCAAGCGAGCTTGTAAAAACTGCACGCCGTATGGGGCAAGATGAAATTCACGATATGGCAATCGTTCTTGAAAATGTGGTCGAAAAAACCGCAATCAGCAGCGAGCGCGCCGAAAGTGCAGAGCTTGCACGTCAATTAGCTTTGGCAATCTATATTGCCTATGCGGTTGATGAAGGTGAAGAGTTTAAAAAAGAACTTGATAAAACCCTTAATCTTGTAAGGCTACGCCTAGACAAGGCAACGGAGCGCGAAAAGCGACGCCGCGCTTTAGCAAAGTCAGTTGATTATTCTGGATTTGAAAATTCCGGTAAAGATAAAAGCAAGGCAAATGATTCTTTCTTTGAAGTATCGCAACAGCTATATGAAGAAGAAAAAAATCACGTTTCAAAATATAGTCTTTTGAAATAATGTGACCTTTAATCGGTCGCATTGCAGTATGCCCCTTGAAAATTGCCAATAAAAGCGGCAAATAGCGTTTTTTATCCATATAGTCTGGTGTGTAATGTTAGAAACCATTTTGATAATCCATATTATTATCTGTGTCGCTTTGATCGGCTCTATTTTAATGCAAAGATCTGAGGGCGGCGGCGCATTGGGTATCGGTGGCGGCCCTGGTTCACTTATGAGTGGGCGTTCTGCGGCAAATTTCATGACAAAAACTACTGGCTTTTTGGCTTTATTGTTCTTTGTAACGTCTGCAACACTTACAAT